>JBCDHL010000098.1:0-6943 GCA_038750095.1 Chlamydiota bacterium | reverse complement strand
CGAAGCTTCTCAAAAAACTCAAAACGCAGAGCAAACTGCTCGACAATTTCCCTCACACTAGAATTAATTTCTTTGTCAAAGTCGGCACGCTGAACAACGTGAATACTTGCCCTTTCCCAGGTGATTGCTTGCATAGTGACTCGATCATCAAGTTTTATTCTATCCAGCTGCACTGGTTCGAACAACCTCACGATTAACGTAAACATATAACCATCTCTAATAGGATGAGCCAAAATTAAAAGATGCAAACTTGGTAAGTTAGGTTTGCCTGGATCAGGTCTGGCATAGGGAGTGATACCTACCTTACGTAAAATTTCTTCTACTTCATCTCTTATCTTGGCGGTGTCAACCATTCCCTTCATATTATCAGTAGATGCATACTCTACATTCACATCTATATTCCTAGAGAGGTTGAATAAATGGTCGCTCCATAGCCACTTTCCATCACGCCATGCAACAATTCCCGGGTGAGTGATTAATTCGGGCTTCATCTCTTCAATTGTCTCTTGAGCATTGGGGGCAGCTGTGGCTGAAGTCGGCAATGGCGCTAGCTGTCCTTGTAGGGGTAACGATAGTAGCCAGGTGACGCATAATAAAGGGATAATGGCACGTTTCAGTGAATGCATCATAGTGGATCCTTGTTATTTGAGTTTTTCTTGGGTTTAAAGGATTGAATAAAAAATTTGTAGTCTTGGCTCTCACCGGCATAATCATCAGGGGAAACACGTGTGAGTACAAATAAAGTTTCGTTCAAGACAAAGATCACACCTTGAAGTTTTCTTTCACCACTGTCAATCTTAAAGGATAAAGCCTTGTTTCCTTTAAAAGTTTCTTCTTTTGATTCCTCTAAAGTATTAAGCGTGCTATGAGAGATAATGTCCTTCAAAGTATTCTCTAATATTTGAGTGTCTGTTGCCGGGTTGGGCCCTTCTGGGAAAGTAATCACTTCGAGCATGTAACCCTTTTTATCTAGGCCATCTGCTGCGTAAATATTGTAGTTTTTCGGACTTAGCCCAAATGCATCATGAGCCTTCTCACTAATGTGTGCAGGTTTCCTAGGAAATGATACAGAGAAGGAGTTGTCATCCGGCTGAAAAACAACCCATGCGTCAAATTCACTCTCTGAAGGAGCTTCTTGAACACCTTCATTTGGTGAGGTAGAAAACTGATCTGTATCTAATCCTGTATATCGCCCAAGAACAAAAACTATAACCACTCCAGCAATAATCATAATTGAAAGAAGAGTTTTTGACATATAATCTCCTTACCTTGAATCAGTAATTTCGTCTTCAAAATGTACAAAATCGAGCTTATTTAACTTCTTTATACCCCATATTGTAAAAAGGTGGAAGAAGTATTGCATTTACTTTAAGGGAGCTGTTTCGTAAAATCGCGGGGAATATCCACAACTCGACTTGTAGAATTTTGAACAGAGACGAGGTTATCACCAATGCATAAAATCTACCGCACCTTATTGACAATTGTTTTGTTACTCAATTGCAACGCATGCACTGAAAACTCAACACCTTACGATCAAAACGAGAAATCCCCCTCCGTTTCCATCGCCGTCTCTGATGATCCTCAAGCCTTTGACCCACGGCTTGTTAGAAATACTCAGTCTGTTAACATCGCGCACATGCTTTTCGAGGGCCTTACTAGGAAAAATCAAGGGGGTAAGATTGTCAATGGTTTAGCTGATGATATCACTATTACTGATGAAGGAAAAACATATACTTTCCACCTTAGAGAAAGCGTATGGTCAGATGGAAGCCCATTAACAGCGCATGATTTTGCATACACAATCAAATCTGTTCTTTCACCATCATTTCCCTCACCTAATGCTTCCCAGCTGTATGTAATTAAGGGGGCAAAAGATGTAAAAACAGGAAAAGCACCTATTGAAACAGTCGGTGTTCGTGTTGTAGATGACCACACTTTAGTTATCGAATTAAATAAACCAACCCCCTACTTTTTGGAACTGACCTCTGCCTATTTTTTTATGCCTGTTAAAGAATCCTGGGCGGAATCCGAAACTAAAGGTGGCGAATCAATGCCCGAAACAATTCCGACGAACGGTCCCTTTAAAATTGAAAAGTGGAGCAGGAACGACCAACTTTCTCTTGAGAAAAATCCTACCTATTGGGATGCGAACAACGTTCGTTTGGAGCATCTCAACTTGGTGATCGTCGATGAAAGTACTGCACTGCAGATGTTTGAAAGAGGTCAGTTAGACTGGATCGGTTCTCCCATCAGCTTTATTCCTCCCGACGCTGTTGCAACCTTACGTTCCCAAAAGAGGCTAGTGATCACCCCTGCTGATGGAATTCATTGGTTCCGGTTGAACACAAAACAACCATTGCTAAAGAATAAAAACTTTCGAAAAGCCCTAGCATTTTCAATCAACCGCCAACTACTTTGCGACCACATAGCACAAGGTAACCAACAACCTGCAACAGGCATTGTTCCTATGTCATATGGTCTACAAAATATCCCATGCTTTGAGGATCACAACGTCACTGAAGCTTGGTCCCATTACCAGGAGGCTTTAAAAGAAGAAAAACTTTCACCAGATGAATTGCCAAAAATCACAATTCTCTACCCGCCCAATGATCGTGCTCAAAAAATTGTTCAAGCGGTACAGCAGCAATGGAAAGAAGTACTAGGAATAAAAGTTAATTTGGAGGTCACTGATAGCGCTGTCTTTTACGAACGCCTCAATCATCAAGATTATGACATCGCGATAGGATCGTGGTATGGTGATTTTCGCGACCCCATCAACTTTTTAGATGTCTTCAAGTATAAAGATACAAGAACGAATAACACAAATTGGGAAAACCCAAGATTTGTTGAGCTTCTCGATCGATCCATCAACTCTTTAGACCCTTACCGTCGTACTATTCTACTCAGTCAAGCGGAAAGAGTGTTGGTCGATGACATGCCAGTAATACCGTTATATTACCCCACTTTCAACCACTTACAGCAGAGAGTTACTGGTGTCTACTTTTCAGAACTCGGTGTAATCGATTTTAAACACGCTTACATTGTGGAATGATTACTCATGATACGGTTTTTATTGAGGAAAATATTCGCGTTTCTCACGACTATTTTTTGTGTCGTGACACTAACTTTTTTTCTGATGAAAGCAATACCCGGAGATCCATTTGTTGACGAGCAGGCCCTCCCAAAAGAAATTCATGAGTCATTACGTGAGCATTACGGCTTAAATGATCCTCTACTAAAGCAATATGGCCGGTATCTAGTGTCGACATTCAGTTGGGATTTAGGTCCTTCTCTTAAATATTCAGGGAGAACAGTGAATCAGCTGATCAGGGAGGGATTCCCTGTATCCTTTTTGCTCGGTATGGAAGCTCTTTTTATTGCTATTGGAGTTGGAGTTTTTGTGGGGGCTATCTCCTCAACATACCAACACCCATGGATTGATAGAGGGGCAAAACTTTTTATCATGATTGGGATCTCAATGCCGAGTTTTGCCTGTGCCACTTTTTTACAGTACCTTTTTTGCATGAAATTTGCTTTATTTCCTGTAGCGCGCTGGGGCTCTTGGCTTCATACAATCCTGCCAGCAATATCATTAGCTATATTGCCCGCAGCGTTTATTACGAGACTCGTCAGAGGGCAGATGGAAGAGGTTTTAAAACAAGATTTTATCAAGGTATGCAGGGCTAAAGGACTAACAGACTTTGAAGTGATGCGAGGGCATGTAATAAAAAACTCTCTCCTTCCTCTCTTTGCTTATTTGGGACAGTTGTCAGCGAATATTTTTGTAGGTAGTTTTATTGTGGAGAAAATTTTTTCTATTCCTGGTCTTGGCCAGTGGTTTGTTCGCAGTGTTATGAATAGAGACTATACTGTCATCATGGGACTGACAGTTTTTTATAGTGTGCTCCTTGTATCGATGGTACTGTTTTTCGATCTCCTAAGTATGTGGCTCGACCCAAGGGTTCGAAAGCGAACGATCTACCATAAACCAGTCATTCAAAAAGTGTAGCTGTATGCGTGATGTTCTAGGATTTGGAAAATTTGGTATTATATTGCTATTATTGATTGCTCTTTTTGCTGTGTTTGTTCCTATTCTCTCCTCCTACAATTATGCTGAAATTTCTTTGACTGAAAAAAATCTCCCTCCTTCTTGGGAACATTGGTTTGGGACTGATGACTTGGGCCGAGATATGTTTGTAAGGAGCTCTTATGGAGCTAGAATTTCGCTCACGATAGGAATTTGTGCAGCTCTTGTCGATATGGTGATCGGAGTGATTTGGGGTGGTTTTGCCGGATACTTTGGTGGTCGATTAGATGAAGTGTTAATGCGTATCGCTGACATTTTATTTTCACTCCCCTATGTGCTTGTTGCAACTCTACTGATGGTAATCATGGAACCCGGAATGGTGACGATGATCGTTGCGCTATCGCTCATCGGTTGGATAACGATGGCACGTGTTGTTCGTGCTCATATATTACAATTACGTGAACAAGACTATGTACTCGCCTCTCAAGCGTTTGGTGGTTCGGGATGGTGGGTAATTAGAAAACATCTTATTCCCAACTCTTTGACCCCGATCATTTGTACGTTGACTTTATCAGTACCAACAGCGATTTTCACGGAAGCTTTCTTGAGCTTCCTTGGCCTTGGAATACAAGCTCCAATGGCAAGCTGGGGGACAATGGCAAGCGAAGGTCTGCCCGCACTCGCTTACTACCCTTGGCGAGTCCTTTTTCCTATTGGCTGTATTACATTGACAATGTTAGCATTTAATAGCTTGGGTGATGAATTGACTAAAAGAGTTCAAAATGGACAAAAAGAAACTATTGGCTATTCGAGAGCTTGACTTAGAACTCAACTCTCGGAGAATACTAAAAAGGGTGTCCTTAGAAATTTACCAAGGCGAAGCGGCTGCTCTAGTTGGTAGATCTGGATCGGGTAAAAGCATGACAGCACATGCCATCATGCGCTTCGCTAACGGATTATGTTGTGGTGAAATTGAATTCCAGGGTGTAGACCTATTGCAACTACCTGAAAAAGAAATGCGCTCTATCAGAGGTAATCACATTGCGATGATTTTTCAAGAAGCCCTTCACGCCTTGGACCCCTTAATGAAAGTCGGCAAGCAAATTCTGGAGGCTCTGCCACCAAACCAGAAAAGTAAAGAACGTGTATACGAGTTGATGGAGACGGTAGGGATTGCCGATCCTGAAAAGAGATACAGTCAATATCCTCACGAATTTAGTGGAGGCATGTGCCAAAGAGTCATGATAGCCATTGCATTGGCTGGCGACCCCTTACTTCTCATTGCCGATGAGCCAACAACAGCATTGGATGTGACGATTCAGGCTCAAATTATGGAGCTATTAAAGTCTTTACAAAAAGAACGAAATCTTGCGGTTTTATTCATCACACATGACCTCGGTATCGTCGCAGGCTTTGCCGATCAAGTGTATGTCATGGATCATGGTGAGATCGTCGATTCAGGAAACAGCGATTATATCTTTGAGAATAGCACACATCCTTTTACAAGAGAGCTTGTTGGTAACACATGAAACCACCTATCATTAAAGTTGAGAACCTTTACGTCCAATACCGTAATTATTTTGCAGTCAAGGATATCCATTTAACGATCAACCAAGGAGAAACCGTTGGCCTTGTCGGGGAAAGTGGTTGTGGAAAGTCTACAGTAGGTAAAGCCATATTGGGGCTAACCCCTGTTTCATCAGGATCGATTTATTTTGGTGATCACTTATTAAATGGCAACCACCGTACGAAATTTCAAGATAAAATGCAGTTGATTTTTCAGGATCCTTACAGTGCCCTTAATCCGAGAATGACCATAGAGCAGATTCTTATTGAACCTCTGATCATTCAAAAAAAATACAGTAAGCACAGACTAAAAGAGAAAGCCAAGGAACTCATCGATCTTGTCAATATTCCGCAGGAGTATTTAAAAAAAGGACCCGATGAATTGAGCGGTGGGCAGCGACAACGGATCAATATTGCTCGCGCAATTTCTTTAAACCCCGCATTTATTTTTTGTGATGAACCCGTTTCATCTCTCGACTCGATACATCAAAGAGAAATCGTTCAGCTAATGGAGTCTTTGCAAAAAGATCAAGCGGTGAGTTATCTATTCGTTTCTCACGATCTTCCCCTAGTTTGCTCGACCTCTCATCAAATTGCCGTCATGTATTTTGGTGAGATTGTTGAGTGGAGAAACGGTAAAAGTATTCAAAAAAAACCGTTACACCCCTACACAAAGACTCTTTTTTCGTCCGTACCGATTCCAAATCCAAAGATCGAAAGAAAGCGTAAGAAAATTTTAATCCAAGGAGAAGTACCAAGCATTATGAATCCCCCATCGGGCTGTCCCTTCCATACAAGGTGCCCTAATGCTAAAGCCATTTGTAGTGAGAAAGCTCCACCAAAACACAATGTTGGGAATGGAGAATGGGTCAAATGTCACTTCCCGGGCTACTAATTAGTATAACGTAAATTTTTATCGACGATTGCCAAAATTTGGTCAATAGTAGGTCGTTTATGGGGGTCCTCATTTAATGCTTTAATCATGATATTTGTTACCTCTTTACCATAATTGGAGGAAAATGTGTGTTTTCGTCGAACGCCTTCATTAAATATCGGAAAAATACCCCCATTTTCTTCAACAAGATTATAAGGCTCACAACATACCAGGAATGTCCAGAGAGAGTTTGATAAAGCATACATATCTCTTTTTCGTTCTAGAAAATGAAATGTATCCAGATCCTCATTCTTTATTACTTCAAACTGTTCTTGACACTCTTTTCTTGAAAAATAACCATATGTAAAGTTCTTTTTAAATGGTTTAATGTTATTTTCCAAGGTCAACTCGTACTTAGTATTTTGCGCACCTCCAAAGTCTGCTAGATAAAGCTTAAACGACTTCTTAGAGATTCT
>JBCDHL010000097.1:0-6965 GCA_038750095.1 Chlamydiota bacterium | reverse complement strand
CCGATATACATGTGTTAATGATACAAGTGATTGGGAAGTATTTACTGAAAAACTTGCTTCTGCTGACATTTATCTATCCTTTTTAAGATTGTTGTATGTGTAACAATCTTGCGAATTATATACAATTATTTTTTTAAAAGATCGGGTAAGAAGATCGTGTTGACACGATTCCATTCCCTAATAAAAAAAATTGAATCACGATCGGTATAAATGATTGAGCTTAAAATTCATTTTGATTGTTATCAAATTCTCCGGTATCATAGTCGTACTGAATTCACCTCGGTATTAATTATTTGATCAATATTATGGAAGTTTTGTGAGATGAGTAAAAAAAGATCTACCTCATGGGGAAAAGTAGGGGACTGGTACAATAAATTGGTAGGGGAAGAGGGAATGCACTACCATCAAAATGTTATTTTACCGAATGTTTTGGACCTCTTAGCTCTCGAAAATGATGAAACTCTCTCCCTTTTAGACATTGGTTGTGGGCAGGGAATTCTTAGTAGGCATATACCGGAAAATATCAACTATCATGGAGTCGATATTTCCCCCGAACTCATTAAACTCGCAAAAAAACATTGTTCGAACAGTAACCATCAATTTAGTGTAGGTGATGCAACAAAAGCATTACCTGTCAAAAAAAAGAGTTTTACTCATGTGACGATTATTTTGGCATTGCAAAACATGGAAGATCCATCCCTTGCATTGAAAAATGCAGCAAAACACCTCGAAGTGGGGGGGAAGTTGGTTGTTGTGATGAACCACCCCTCTTTCCGAATTCCGAGACAGACGCATTGGGGCGTTGATGAAAGCAAAAAACTGCAGTATCGAAGAGTTGACATGTATATGAGCGATCTAAAAATACCGATTCATGCCAAACCTAGTAAAGGAAAAAAGTCAGAGGTTACCTGGTCATTTCACCACCCACTTTCATACTACATAAAGGTGCTTCGAGAGTCTGGATTTCTTCTAAGCCATTTTGAAGAGTGGTGTTCAGACAAAAAAAGTAGTGGTGCAAAAGCGAGGATGGAAAACAAAGCTCGCAAAGAGTTTCCACTATTCCTTTGTCTTGTTGGTATCAAGACAAGTTCCTAACCAATCTTTTAACATGTCGAGAGTCGATTGTATATCTTCAGCGGATATGTTACGGTGAGTGACAAGACGTAATATTTCTCCATCGGGAAAGAGAATGTTACGGTTTTTTGCGAATGAAATGAGACTTTTATCAGAGATTTTCACAAAGAGCATGTTTGTTGCTTGGTAATTGACCTGGATTCTTAGGTCATTCAGTGAACGTATCCCTTCCGATAAGGTTCTAGCGTTTTCATGGTCCTGCGCAAGGTCTTCAATATGGTGGTTTAAGGCATATTGCCCTGACGCGGCAAGTATTCCCCCTTGACGGAATGCTCCACCCAGCATTTTTCTCCAACGAAATGCTTTACTTATAAGCCTTTGGTCTCCCACAAGAACAGCTCCTGCTGGGCAGCCGAGCCCTTTTGAAAGGCATAGTGTGATGGTGTCTGGGTATTTGGTAATTTTTTCAACTTCCACATCAAGATCTATGGCAGCATTGAAGACTCTAGCACCATCCATATGGAGGCCCAAACCGTGTCTATCACAGAATATGCGCGCTTCTTGTATGTAATCGATTGGAAGTACTTTACCGGCACAGGTATTTTCTATACATAATAACTTGGTGATGGCGTGGTGCTGATCGTTGGGCTTAATGAATTTTTCTACTGTAGTAAGGTTTAGCGTTCCATCATCTTCGAGGTCGATGGGCTGTGGTTGTACACTTCCTAATACTGCGGCTCCTCCAGCTTCCCACTTGTAGCAATGAGCCTCTTGACCGACAATATACTCCTCACCGCGTTGGCAGTGAGCCATTACACTCGCGAGGTTTACCTGGGTCGCGGTGGGAAAAAACAAAGCAGAATCTTTACCCAGAAGATGGGCAATTTCTTTTTGGAATTGCTGGATTGTAGGGTCTTCGCCCCAAACGTCGTCTCCCACAGGAGCTTGCATCATGTACTCTTTCATCTCGTCGGTTGGAAGTGTCATGGTATCACTTCGGTAATCAATGGCCATCGTTATTCTCCATAATAAAGATCGTATACAGTATCACAATTAAACAATCAGGAACAAGTTCACTGTGCTATATTTTACCTTTCTCCTATACAACTACTTAAGCTATAATCTCTCAAAAATGAATCCAGAAGATGACTCTTCTGATACCGATTTGTAGAGGAGCAAAGATGGATCGATTGATAGGTAATAGTTTTTTTCAATTTTCAAATTATTATAAACAATCAGAAGCTTATAAAGACTTAGTTGGAGGTCAAACCGTTACCGTGTTGTTGGCAGATGGTGTGATAAACATCAGGGAACTAAGTAAAGCTGCAGCAGTTGTTGGTTTAGTTGCGTATGTTGCTAGTGAATGCATCGGATCCTACCAAGTTACTAGCCTTATACTTGAAGGAGGTTTTTTGGGGTGTTGGTGGCTTTCTAAGCTAGTTGCTGAACAAATTGAACCCAACGCGAAGTTGATATTAGATCATCTTGAAAAGTATGGTCAATTAGCATGAAAGTGGTCCCACCCAAAACGTTTTTTGGGTGGGATGGGAGGTTTGTTAATATAAATTTTTTTCGTGGATACAAAATCCGTTCAGTAAGTTTTCCATCTCTTCCTGTTTCTCATTAAGAAGGTCGTCGAGAGTGTAGGCAACAACTTGAACGGTTCCATTTTTTCCGGAGTAGATATTGTACATGTAAGTAAACTTCGTATTCATAATTTCACCAGACCATGTTAAATAGAGGACTTCGATACCATTTACAAGGTGGTTTTCCATTTTAAGAATCTTAATATTCTCGACACCGCTGAGTTTTGCTCCCTCAAAGATGATGTAGGGTGCTTCTTGTATAGGTGTGATTTCCTTCTCGGGGATGATCATGGCGTAGGCATCTCCATTGGACAGTTTGAAGCTATATTCTGCTACGTCATTTAGGTTTTCCTTCAAGAGTTCCCAATTATTTGGGTTGTACCACAAACAGTAATTGACTTCTTTTCCATTTACCTTGCTGGAAGATTTGTTACTTTTCTGGATGATTTTTTCAAAAGTACCTTCTTTTGTACCAACGCCGGGTTGACCTTCTATAGTACTTGCAATGATTGATGAGAGTGGCACCGTGAATACCGTTATTAGGGTAACGAATTGTCGAATGGATCGCCCCATGAGCTGCTCCCTTTTTCATGATGATATAATGCATATGTTAATGCGAGAAGTGTGCCAAGTTCTCGACTATTCCCAGAAAATAAGGAAAATTGAGAAGTTGTGGTCTACTGGTTTCGAGAGAAATATCTTTGGTTGTAATAGGTTTCTAGTTCATTAAGGATAAGAGAGATGTTTTCCTCTTCATCGGTGGTTTCCCCTTTAAAGAGGGCAATGTCCTCATGAATAAGGGTCTTTAGGTGATTCTCCATTTCTTCAACACATGGTAATTTTTTGCTGAGTTCATCAAGAAATGTTGTGAGTTGTTTATATGCAGAATGTTGTAATCGTCGCGAAAATTCGTCCAGAAGTGGTGGTGCAAATGTCAGGTTTTCTGAAAGTTCTTGAAGGATAATAGGTATGGTACCATTAACTAAGGCTTTACCTATCAGTTTGATATATCTTAGAGTTATTTTCTCAAAATCGGTTTTTGCCTGATCCAACTCATGTGAGAGTTTTTCTTCCTGCTCGCTAATTTTTTCAATTAGAAACTCTTGGGTATCCTCACGATTTGTGAAATTCTCAGGGGTTAATAGGAGAGCCTCGTTTAATTGGATGTAGGGAATTTTGATGTATTTTTCGTTGGTTATGGCATGAGTCTCAGAAAGATAATCATAGGCGTAGGGTAGAGACATTAGGAGCTCAAAAAAGTGGGTGATGGGTTCTGTAGGGCAATTTTCACAAAGTGATCGTTGAACAATCGTTTCACTCAATGTTTGATGTAAGGGAATAAGCTCTACCTTTCCAGCTTCAAAGGCCTCTTTTTTAAGCTTGAGGAGGTGTTTTCCGTGGATGTTGTGGCTTCCCATTGGTAATAGAGTATTTGCTAGCTCCTTTCTCTTTTCCTGTATAGCTGAAAAGTGAATCATATTATCGAGGTGGTGGGGACAAACGGGAATCAGCTGAACAGCAAGAGACCAACCGTGATATTGTGAAGGATGGGGAAACCCTGTTTGCGTTGAACTTGTTGTTAGGTGAAAAGTATCTGATAGCGGTATAGGGCGTTGTGCGTTATCTGGATTCCTTTTGAATTTTCCTTTCAGTTCAATGGTTTCTCCCGGAAAGGGGGTAATGGTTTGAAATAGCGAGATACTTCCTTCATCAAGGTCTTCAGATAGTAGCTTAATGGGTGCTTTTTGAACAGTCTCTCTTTTAACCTTTAGTTTGTGGTCACGTAAAAGGGTAATTGCTTTCATGCGAAAGAGGTCGAGTTCTTGTGTCGTGATCTTGTTTTTAGAGGTCAGCTCTTTAGTGGAGTCGAGAGAGCAGGCAAGTTTAGAAAAGGCATCTTGTAACTTGTCAACGGTCTGCCTTTTGGACTTGAGGTTAGTGGTAGCAGAAAAGGGGAGATGTAGCTTTTTCGCCTCAAGTTGTGGAAGTGTTACGAGTGCATGACTGGCAAGAAATCTAGTGATCTTGTCACTCCACTTTGGTGATGGGGCATTAGAGTCGATGTGTGCATTGTATGATTTAATGGATTCTACAGCTAACTTGGCTAGTTTTTTCTCTTCTTTTGTTCCCTTTTTAAGTTTTTCTATAAGATGGTAGTGATTCTTGATCGTTTCAAGAGCTTTAATTAGTTCACTTTCGATAGTTTGAACCTTGGGTTGAATGCTAAGGAATTTGTGTAAAAAAAGCTCTCCAATTTGCTTTATTGTTTCTTTGAATCCCTTCAAGGGCGATGCGAACTCTTGTAAGGGTATTTCTCCTCCAGAGTATTTACGGATCACTGTGATAGCTTCTTGGAGCTCTTTGTAGTCATTATGATGTATAGACTCTTTTTCGCTCATCATTAGCCCAATGTTTTATGCTTGTGGGATAGGCTTTCCACAGGCTGCTTCTATTTTTATTTCTGATTCAGGTCTAAGAATGTATTCTTTCCCTTCCCTAATCACTTCTTTTACAGAAATAAGTTCGCCCCTTTTGAGATAGTCAAATGCTCGTAACTTTTTAGGAAGTACCCTAAGATTTGAGCTTATCCGTTTTTTACCTTGAGTGCCACATAAATAAAAGCTCTTACCTTGATGAGTATCGATAGGAGGGCTGATAATTCGATGGTAATCGCCCTCAGGTAAATTCGGCCAACTTGAGTCGGGATGGGAAAAAATCACATAGCTCATCTTCAAAGAACTGAGGAAAATCTTTGCGCCTCGCTGGATTTCACTGACAAGGTAAGGTTTTTCAAATTCCCTTTGTGCATAGCAGGGACTGTTTTTTGTTTTCAGAGCAGGACATTCGCCACGCCAAACACATGGTGCTTGAACGGGAACACCTTCGGTAACAAATTGGTCGCGTATAGAAAGAATCCGATGATTATGGGAAAGAAGTGAAGAGTCTACCAAAAGTAAGTAACCATCTGGGGTTAAACGATTCATTAATGATGAAAGAAATACAGATTGCTCTTCTTTCCAACCTTTCGTCGTATCTGGAAAAAGTTCGGCAAGTCCGTGTGATAAAATAATTAAATCGAATTTATCTTCAACTGGACACTTTTCTTTGAGACAGTCCCAGCGCCTGATGGTCAATGTATGGCCATACCTCCCACAAATTTCTGCACCTTGTTTTAACGCATCCAAGTTTCTATCAGTTGCGATTACGTCAGTGGCGCCGTGACGAAGTGCGGCAAATGCGTAAGGGGCTGGGCCGCTGCAAACGTCGAGTACACGTTTAGGAGAGTTCGGAAGTTCATTGATAAGGTTTAACGCTTCCTGATAGTGAACTACCCAGTAATAGAGGAGGTATGCTGCTAGATGTTCCTGAGAAGAAAAGTAGTCATCGTTACTAGGAGTTTGTTTGCTGAACTGGTGTTCCTGAAGTTCACGGACGGCCTTAACGACACTACGAAACTCTCGTGTTTGTAAAACATTGCCGGGACCGGAAATGCCTCGAAACCTTCTCCACTGCTCGATGAGTAATGGCATAATCGTTTCTAAATCGTGGTGAGGGGGTTTTTTCTTCTTCATGCTAGCTTCCTTACGCAAAGATTTGTTGTTTTTCATGTTCTGTCATCGCTCTCCACTTTCCTTCCGGGAGATTTTTTAGTGACAATTGACCGATCCTTATCCGGGAAAGATGTTTGACGGTAAGCCCTGCATTTTTGATCAGGACCCTTACTTCGCGTTTTTTTCCCTCTTTGACGACGATGCGGACCTTGGTGTTTTCGACTTTTTTCACTTCAACGGGTTTAACAAAGGAGCCTTCTACTTTTGCTCCTTGACGTACCAATCTTAAATGTTTCTCAGATAAAGGATTGTTTACCTCAGCAAGATACTCCTTTTCAATATCTGCGGATGGATGAATGACACGTTGAGCAAAATGTCCGTCGTTCGTGACAATCAGCAGTCCCGTAGTTTCCTTGTCTAAACGGCCAACTGTAAAGAGACGGTAAGGGCATTTCTCAAAGAGGTCTATTACAATCTTTTCTCCTCGATGTGAGCTGTTAGAGCACAAGTAACCTGGTGGCTTATTCAGTAGATAGTAAACTTTTTTTTCTATCGAGGGTAGCGGGTAACCATCCACTTTTATATTGTCAGTTTTTTCGACCATTGTTTGGGGAAGCAATACCACTTCGCCGTTGACTGTCACTCTACCCGTAAAAATGATCTCTTCGCAATGACGTCTTGAGGCCAATCCCGCTTGGGCCATTACTTTACTAAGGCGTTGTTTGTTTTCCATGGAGGTAATTTTTCAACTTGT
>JBCDHL010000096.1:0-6975 GCA_038750095.1 Chlamydiota bacterium | reverse complement strand
GTTCTATGCGTGAATGAAATGATGAATCAATGCGTTGAATAGAGCTGCAATAAAGCTAAATATAAAGATCCACTTCCAGCCATCCACCTCAAACCCTGGTAAGCAAAGACTTAACAGGTAAATGAAAATAGAGCCCATAATAAATGTACACAAAAAATAGATGAAGAAACTTGGTGGCAAAGCCATCCACATCATCGAATGATGTATAAGGGCGTGAAGGATACCAATGAGAACAGCGACAGCGACAGCGTTCCAAAATGAGTAAAGCCGGACTCCGGGAATAATATACGCAGCAAAGAATAGCACAATGGCGTTTAACAAAAGTGCGATAATTATAGCTATCATGGTACAGCCTCCGTAAAGTATCTATTTATTAAAATCTCTCTTTATTGTAAAAAAAAATATTTAAAACCATCGAGAAAATAATGACCCTTGACCAACTTCTTATTTTTGGAATCTTGATTACTGCCCTTATACTCTTTATCTTCGGAAAGTGGCGGTATGATATTGTTGCCTGTATCGTTCTAATCCTCGTTGCTCTAACTAACACAATCCCAGTAAATCGAATTTTCGCCGGTTTTGGCCACCCCGCTGTAATTACTGTTGCTGCAGTTCTCGTTATCAGCCGAGGACTTCAAAACTCAGGATTGATTGATCTATTGACCAGTTACGTAGAGAAAGTTGGAAAAAAGCCTATCTTACAACTAGCGGTTCTTATGATCATCGTCATGTTACTTTCCGGTTTCATGAATGACGTCGGAGCCCTAGCCTTGACGATGCCTGTAGCCATACAAATTGCTCGTCGCTCAGGAAAGTCTCCATCCTATTTACTCATGCCTCTTGCCTTCGGCTCTTTGCTTGGTGGACTACTTACTATGATTGGCACCCCTCCGAATATCATTATTGGAACATTTTCCCCAGATGGAAAAAACCAATTATTTACGATGTTTGATTTCACACCAGTCGGGTTAGCGGTTTCTCTTTCGGGATTGATCTACGTTTTGACAATTGGCTGGAAGCTTATTCCTGATAGAAAAGGCCAGACTTCTGCTGATGAACTTTTCCACATCAAGGAGTATACCACTGAAGTCAGTGTCCCTGAAGGGGCAAAAGTGGTAGGCAAGCCGCTTTCACACTTGGAGGAGATAAGCAATCAAGAGGTAACAATTATTGGGTTAGTGCGCGGAAAGAGACGCTTACTTGCCCCTTCAGGATTTGAAACGATTTGGGCTAACGATGTACTCATTGTAGAGGCGTCACATGAACATTTAAAAAACTTCCTGGATAAGGGCGGACTAGAACTTACAGGGGAAGTGGAAGAGAAAGAAGTTGAAGAGGTTATCAAGTCCGATGAGGTTGTTATTATTGAAGCGATCGTTAGTCCGATATCCTCTATCATCAAAAAAAATGCGAAAAGTTTACATCTTCGTTGGCGGCATGGTGTTAATTTATTAGCTGTTGCAAGACATGGTGAGCGACTCCATGAACGCTTAGGACGTATTCGATTTGAAGTGGGTGACATTCTTCTCTTACAGGGACCCAAGGATTCAATTCACGAAACACTTTCTTTGCTTGGCTGCCTACCATTAGCACACCGGGATTTACGTATTGGCCAACCGCGCCGAATCATTCTGTCACTAGGAATTTTCTGTACCGCTATTGCCTTAACAGTTGCTGGATTGTTACCAGTCCAACTCTCCTTTACATGTGCCGCTTTGGCCATGGTGTTATTTAATATGTTCACACTCAGTGAGGTGTATGAAAGTATCGAATGGCCAGTTATTATTCTTTTAGGAGCAATGATTCCTCTTGGTGATGCCATGGAAACAACTGGGGGTGCGAAACTTATCGGAGATTCATTAGTTACGCTAACCTCAGGAATGCCCGCGTCTGCAACTCTTTGTCTGCTATTAGTCATTACCATGTCTTTATCGAATGTGATGAATAATGCAGCAGTCGCTGTTTTGATGGCTCCTATAGCATTGAGCGTTTCTCAAATGTTACAAGCTGAACCACACGCATTTCTCATGAGTGTAGCGGTAGGAGCATCCAGCACATTTTTGACACCCATTGGGCACCAGTCCAACGCATTGGTCATGGGACCCGGTGGCTATAATTTTGGAGACTATTGGAAACTTGGACTGATTCTTTCGATTATTGTTGTATTGGTTTCCGTTCCCCTATTAATGTACCTCTGGCCTCTAAAGGTTGGTTAATTAGGTATACCGAATTCAGTAAGACCTCATGCATCCAATCGAGACAACTGGATTGCAATATAACGATCCATGACATATAGTTAATGAGTGCTATAATAGATTTTGATCACAATCTGGAACTTGCTTCATGCCGAAAAACAACATTGTGGGCGTCATCCCAGCTCGACTGCAGAGTAAACGTTTTCCAAGAAAAATGCTCGTCGATATCAACGGCAAGCCTTTGATTCAACATACATATGAAAACGCCCTTTCTTCAAAAAAACTTGATACATTAGTGATTGCAACTGAGAGCAAGGAAATATATGATTGTGCTAAGCAATTTGGTGCTAATGTTGTCATGACTTCTTTCGATTGTCTAAGTGGCACCGACAGAGTTGCAGAAGCAATTGAAAATAATCCTGAGTTTGCTCACACAAAAATTGTTGTTAACATCCAAGGTGATGAGCCCAATCTCGCCTCTTCAACTATTGACAGTGTCGTTCAAGCTCTCGAAGATGACGAAAATGCTGAGGTTTCAACTGCATGCGTTAAAATTGATAGTGCAAAAGACCTGCACAACGCTTCTGTTGTCAAATGTACGATCAATCTTAACGGCCAAGCATTATACTTTAGCAGAGCAATGATTCCTCACGGAAAAACAGGTGAATTTAAATCTGAATTAGTTTATTATAAGCACTTTGGAATTTACTGCTTTCGTAAAGACTTCCTATTGAAATATGGTAGTCTTCCATCCACACCTCTACAGCTTGCTGAAGACTTGGAACAACTCAAAATTCTTGAGCATGGTTACCATATCCATGTGGTGGAAGTCGAAACCGATAGCATAGGGATTGATACCCCAGAAGACTTAAAAAAATTTTTACAATCGAGACCTAACTTATGAAATATATCTTTGTCACAGGTGGTGTGTGTTCTTCATTAGGAAAAGGATTAACTGCAGCTTCGATAGGAATGCTGCTTGAAAAAAGAGGATTAAGGGTTGCTCTACTCAAGTTAGACCCTTATCTAAATGTTGACCCTGGTACAATGAATCCCTTTCAACATGGAGAGGTTTACGTCACCGACGATGGAGCTGAGACAGATTTAGATTTGGGGCACTACTATCGCTATACAGACTCACCTCTATCACGAGCATCTAACGCTACTTCTGGACAGATCTACAATACCGTTATCAAGAGAGAAAGACGTGGCGATTATCTTGGAAAAACCGTACAGGTAATCCCTCATATTACTGACGAAATAAAAAATCGAATCATTGACTGCTCCGAGCAAGAAGAAAACCTCTCGGTGGTACTTGTCGAAATCGGGGGGACTGTTGGTGATATTGAATCCCTACCATTCCTTGAAGCTATTCGACAATTTCGTAATGAGAGCCCTAAAGACTGTATCAACATACACTTAACATATGTTCCTTACATCAAAGCTGCAGGCGAAGTAAAGACCAAACCTTCACAGCACTCAGTACAAGTATTGAGAGAAATTGGAATTATGCCTGACATCATGCTTTGCCGCTGTGAAAATCCTCTTCCCCAGGAAGTAAAAGATAAGATCAGCCTCTTTTGCAATGTGCCGAAAGAAGCGGTTATCGAAGAAGTTGATGTTGATACAAGTATTTATGAGGTTCCCTTAAAACTTCACGAACAGAAGCTTGACAATCTCATCTGTGACCGACTGGGCCTACCTCAAGTTTCTGTAGATTTTCCTGAGTGGAAAAAATTTGTCGAAGTTGCGAGAAATCCTAAAGGGACAATCACAATCGGTATCGTCGGAAAATATGTACAGCACCAAGATGCCTATAAATCGATTTATGAAGCACTGTCGCATGGGGCTATTCAAGCAGGGTACAAACTTCTACTTCGCCGGTTCGAGTCTGATAAACTGATGGAGTTAGGAAACATTCATGAGCGTATTGATGGGTGTGATGGTTACCTTGTTCCAGGCGGTTTTGGAGAAAGGGGCTGGGAAGGAAAAATTATGACAGCTCAGTTCTGTAGAGAGAAAAAGATCCCCTATTTTGGTATTTGCTTAGGAATGCAAGTGATGGCTGTAGAGTTTGCGAGAAATGTCGTTAATATCAAAAAAGCCAATACGACAGAGGCAGTACCAGATACTCCAGATCCAATCATCTCACTTCTTAGTGAGCAAGAAAATGTCGTAGATTTGGGTGGAACAATGCGTTTGGGAGCTTATTCTTGTCGTTTGAAGCCAAATACAAAGGCACATAAAGCGTACTCTCAAGATGTCATTAGCGAACGACATCGTCATCGCTATGAATTTAACAACAAATACCAAAAAAGAATGGAAGACTCCGGCCTTATTTTTTCTGGAATACTGGAAAAAGGAAACTTGTGCGAAATTATCGAAGTTCATGACCATCCCTGGATGGTCGGTGTACAGTTTCATCCTGAGTTTAAATCCAAGCCTACTGGTGCGCACCCATTATTCAATGACTTTATTCAAGCCGCTATACAGCACAAAGAAGGTACACTTTGACGTCATCAGATAAGCTAACACGTTTGATTGGAATCGATTATGGAATGGCAAGGATTGGCCTTTCTTATTCAGACCCAAGTAAGCTGATAGCTTCACCATTAGCTATTGTTAACGCTGAGAAAAAAGCAAAACTTACAATAGATAAAGTGAAAAAGGCTCTTGAAAAACACCAAGAAGAGCTGGGGTATCGAATAGAGAAAATTATTGTTGGTCTACCACTAATGATGAACGGTAAGGCTGGTTTAATGGTTGATGAAGTACAGCACTTTATCGACCTTCTTAAAGAGGCCGTTCCCGATGTTCCTATTGAAACATGGGATGAGAGGTTAACGTCTGTACAAGCTGAACGTTCGATGAGAGAGGCGAGCATGTCTCGAAAAAAACGGTCTAAACGTGTCGACACAGTCTCTGCTGTTATTATCCTTCAGAATTATCTTGATTGCGAACAACTACGTGGTGGCCCACTACCCCCCATTCCTCCAGTCGCGTAATTCTTTTATACCCAAGTTACAACTAGAAGATTTGTAGATCTAGTGAAGCCAATAGCGAAATTGCTTCTGGAAGTGAAAAATAAGCTTTCTTAAGTGTGTTTAACTGGGGATCAATAGAATAATTGTAGGCTCCCCTAAAGTCTGCTTTGGATAGGTTACTATGGTGAAATAACGTCCCCATTAAATTGGAGTCGCTAAAGTTTGCCTGAACCAGGTTTGCTTGGTTGAAGTAACACTCTTTGATATTGCATTTCCTGAAAATAGCACCCTTTAGCAAAAGTTCACTAAAATTGGCACTCTGAATCAAGCAATTTTCAAAGTTCAGTGAGAAAAAACGTTTGTCACACTTATAAAAATCACCTCCTGAAATTTTACATGTGTCGAAAGAGACATCTTGAAGTCGACAGCCATCAAGTTGAGGTATGAGGACATTACAGTTTTTGAAGAAACAATTGTTAAAATTTGAGTGACAAAAGTCACAATTTTCGAACAGACAATTTTCAAAGGTGCAATCAGAAACAACAGCTTGGCTAAATTCTCCCCCTAAAAAGTTTTGTTTTTTATAAATTCTTCCATCAATTTCGAACATAAAAGCTCCTTAATTAGATACGAAAATAACATGATCAAAGCAAACAAGCAACTCTCATCGACTAAAGCCTGAAATTATGTAAAATTTCATTGAAATTATCTCCAATATCGTGAAATGGTCTTATGCATGACAAAAAACTTATCTACCGGTATGTGATGATCAATTTTTTTTTATTGCTGATAGCGACACAAATATCAATTCTCAATGCCGATTTTATCAAACCGGCCCATATTCCCGAAAGTGTCTGGAATACTGTTAGTCCCTACTTCATACCTGAAGAGCACCCAGTCAAACCCAAACTTGATCAAATCTTTTCAGTTAGCCGCCGCATCATCAGCTCGAGTGAGTCACTTAAAAAGGCTGGCTTTAAGAATACAAAGCCAGGAAAGTGGAAAGGGACAATTGTTGCTTCGCATGCCAAACTAAAAGGATACTTGGTCAAAATGTACAGCGACGATCAAACGAATGAAATTGAATGGGCAAAATTCCTCGACCGTATAAGAGGTGCTCTAGCAGTAAAAGAGGTCATTGATCTCCACAATTTACACGACCTCTTTAAAGTTCCGAACAAATGGATCTACCCTCTTCCTGAAAACCCAGCACCAGCAACAGGAAAGCCTCGTAAGAATTTTATTCTTCTCGTTGAAAACATGGATCTGATATCTAAAAAGGGGAATCTGACAAAATGGAAACGCTCTGACTTTCCAAAAAAATTCCTGAACAAACTGTTCATCATCCTTCAAGAATTAGGGCTCAGAGAATCAGTCTATGCTTTCAACCTACCTTTTTCCGTCGATGGAAAAATCGCCTTTGTTGATACGGAGTACCACCATATGTGGCCAATAAACTATCGATCTCTTTTACAATACTTGTCACCATCCAATCAGGAGTACTGGAAACAGCTATACCGATCGTGATTCAAAATCTCAATTTTTGAATCGCGATTGTTATACGATACAAATGAAAAGTAAAAGAGAGAAAATGGTATCTTAAGCCTGTTATTTACCTTCATTGTTCCATAAATATGATTTTCCTTCGAAAACTGCAGAACAAGATTCATCAGGTGAACAAGTTAAGTGTGGAGTAGCATTGAACCGAAGGCATTTAGCCATGATAGGTCCGTAAGAAAGATGTGTTATACTTGTATTATTTACAGGAATTTTAAAGGCTGATTCAAGCGGCGTAT
>JBCDHL010000095.1:0-6995 GCA_038750095.1 Chlamydiota bacterium | reverse complement strand
GAAGCTGCAGAAAAGCCTTCCGTTTTAATATTTTTGACGTCTGAAGAAAGTAGTTTACCACCAATTAGAAGCGTTACGGGAGGAAAAGCCATCCCCACCATAACATCAAGCTGGATTACAAAAATCTCCTTTAACCCCCCAAAGATTTTACCAATTGGACCTTTCTGAGCTTGTTCTTGAGCCTGTTTCTCGGCTCTCATATTTTCTTGATATTGCAACTCATTAATCGTTCGTTTTGCATTTGAAATAGCCCCCTGAGCATCGATATTTGAAATTTCATCCATGGTAAATGTTTCGCTCATTTTTGCTGAGAATGATCCCATGGCCACTTCATACTGCATCACTGAGATTCCCCCAAAAGTCATTTCTGAAGGATCGGTAGATTGTGCGTCATCTGAACTGCTCTTCATCTTAATCAATTCATCAAGAACTTCTCTACCTGCACTCATAAATTCTTCACCAAATTGTACAGCTTGGAATTGCATTTTCATTCTAGGCCGTTGGACACTCGATAAAACTTCATCAAAAATTCCAGAATCTAGTTCTAACTCTTCGCCATCGAATAACCCTGCTTCGTCGCTGAGATCCTTTAGCAACTTTCTCCCTTCAGGAGTAGATTTAAGTTGTTTTTTTAATTCTGAAAAAGAAGTTCCTTTTTTAACAAGATTTCTAGGAGCCCTCGCTAAAAGTTTCCCAATATTTCTGACATTATTCTTCATCTGTGTATATCTTTTGGGCCATTGTTCAATGTGCGTTAGTCCTGCATTTGTTAAATCCTGAATGATCCCCTGTTGTTTTGATAATAGCTCTGTATTCTTAACGAGTGCACTAGAAGGATCACGTAATGCCTCAGCTACTTTCTTATCGAGGGTTGGATCTTTTCCAATTCCTTTCTCATTGTATGCTTGTTTCCACCCTTCCCTGAATGTCTCTAAGTTCTTATCAGCAAGTTTAGAGTGATTCTCTGAAAGTTTCGCATCCGCTTGTTGATAAACAACCAAACGTTTAGGCGACATTGTTTGCGGTTTGTTTGGATCATCTCTATAACTGCGTAGCTCATCCATTGCTTTATCGAGGTCAGGTTTTTCACCATTTTTCGAGAGTTCCTTACTGATATCCTTCTTTACGTCATCCTCTCCTTTTAACGCGCTCATGACACCTTTTAAATCATTATAAGCGCCTGTTGACGATATATCTTTGAAGTCTTTATCAACCACTTTAGAGGCATCTTTTGCATTTTGCATGAATGTTTCATGAGTTTTTAAATGATTATCAGAAAGATGCTTAGACTTTTCAGGTGAATCAAAATCTCCTGCGGATATCCTATGCTGGATGTTTTTATCTCTTTCAGATAAGGAAGAGTCTTTGACCTGCTTATCAAAAGAGTGTAGTGATGCAGTTCTCGATCTATCTGTTGACTCTGTTTTCGTACGCAGGGTGTCATCTTGTTTTCCAACAGATTCCTTAGCTTCCTGCTTTCCTTTATCCAATTGTTTCATCATTTCAGGGTCTTTCACTTGAAAGTCATCTTTATGTTCAGGAAATTTATTTGCTGTTTCCATATTGGGGAATTGTTCTTTTGAACCCTGTATAAAATCGCTCAGCTGTTTGTTGTATTCAACGCTCGTATTTGCCCGATTTGACTGTAGTGAAGAGTTGACAAATTTTGTGGCATCACCTTGCGAAGCTTTTGGAACCTGTTTAAGCATCGATTCGAAAGAGTCACTCAAGCTCTCATTTTTCGATGGGGTATGATTCTGAGCAACTTGTGCTATCTGTGAGATCAGTTGGTGAGACTGTTGTTGACTAGGACTCGCTTGCTTTTGCCCGGTTAGAATTTCTTTATTTTGCGCCGGTTTGTCACTCGGACTAGGAAGCGATGGGTGTTTTTGGGAAATATCCTGAGCTTTTTCCTTTCCTGATTGCTGTGAGCGTGAAATCGTCGACTTCTCTCTATCATTGGCAATACTCTTTTGTCGTGATTGTTGGGTCGCGGACGATTTTGTACTTTCTGACTCTTTATCAGTCTTATTTTTATCGACAGTTGTCTGTTGCGAGCTTTTAGTCTGTGCCGTTTTGGTCTGTTTTTGTCGAATCATGTCTCGCAATTGATTAAGACTATTATCATAAGGATCTTTGTTTGAATTGAGAGTCATAGTATTCTCCTTAATACTTAACTTAATTATATTGTATACATTCTGATAAGGATTTACGAATCAGTATGCATTATTATTTTATCATCAAGTCTATTAAGAAGAGATAAATCGGAAAAAAAGAGTTCTCGCTGTATGGCTCGTTCAATAGACAGCTTTGCGACTGCATGGATTGTGCGTTCGAATATCAGTGATTCTGTGGATTGTTTTGGGGATAAGATAGACTTAACTACTTGGTTTTCGGCATTAGCTATTAGTTCTAAAAGAGTGATTTGCGCTATCGAATAGCCAATTTTACCGAACGTCTGTTGATTATTGATGAAAGACCACCATGTACCGAAAAATCCGTCGATAGAGTTTGCACTGTCTTTCTTGTTATGAGCATCGTAAGTGTTTATCAACTCTTCCACACACGATCTTGGATTCCAAATTTCTGCCAAGAACTTCGTTGATACTTGGTAGATGGCTGAAATACCTTCGAAAATTTCTTGCTTATGCTCATTGAATACTTTCATCAAAAGATTAAATAAAACTTTTTTATTAGTGGTTTCTTCTTTATTTTCACTCTCCTCCTCAGATTGTTCAAAAACCACTGCATTCTTTACTTTAGAGAGCTCTACACTTTGCACGCTTGTGGAACAAGGGCAGGCTCCTGTTTTGATTAGGTGACGTGTCGCACTTTGTATCATCGATGAGGCAACAGTCAAATAAGCGCTCATTTGGATACATTGCTGGACGATCGCATCGGGGACCTCTTCATCAGCCAACAGATGTGAAATATTATCGAAAGAATATTTCAAACATTGATCAATATTAACCTGAAGCATGATCCCCGTTATAGCGACATTTGTGACAGCAGTGACTGTTTCAATAACATCTTCAGATGCTCCATAGATAGATGACTGCGAAATAATCGCTCCGATAGATTGGTCTGCTTCTTCATTCACTGTTAAATATTTGGGACAGATCCATTCAGCATATTTATGTGGCACACACTTCATCATCGCACTGAATAAACCTGTGAAATGTTCCTTTGCAGTCAACTGCTCAATCTGCCGCAGCATTGCCTTTTCTTCTAGGGCCACAGCTTGCGCCAAGACCTTGTCACTGGAAAACATTCTACTACCAATGGCCGTGTAGATGGCTTCTTGAGCATAATGACTAAATTTTAACAAGAAATCATACGACTCTCTATCGATTTTTTTAAGATAAGGCATCACCTCTTGAACATAGTCATAAGCCATTTGGTTTGCTTCAATTTGTCGATCGAAGTGGTCAGCAGCTCTTATGATTAAACTCACACTCGGCCTCCAGTTTGCAGCCAAACCACGCTCTTCTTTGATTTTCTTTAGAACGATACGAAACACTTGCTGTGCTGCTCGAGGCATCGACTTCTTCTTTTTGAACCAATTACTCAGGTCGCTGCTCGAAACTGCTCTGTATAGACGTCTAAACTCATCAAGCAAACAAATATTATTGTTCAATTCCCTAATTCTGCTCAAACGTATATCACACTGCTGCTCTGTCTCTCTCCAAGCTTTTGGGAGAAGCTCTTCTAGATATTTTTCTACTTGATTATTCCCTCTTTGATGACGGTTTCTTAGACATTGTATCAAGTTCTCTAAAGTCTCTTCATCACATCGCAAAAGAATAAGGTGATGTCGAATACGTTCTTCTAGTCGACAAGCCTGTTCCATCATACGACTGTTGGCTTTCCATCGAATGCATATTTGCGGATTATTAGCCATCAGCGCATCACAAGCTAATTGATAACAGTGCTCAGTAATTGTTCTTAGACGATCTTCGACATGCCTTGTTTTTCCTTGAAGAAGTCGATCCAGTTCACCAATTTCTTCAGAAGAAAGCGGAGGATTCTGCTCTTTTGCTTCCTTTATAAATTGCTCTCGAAAGTAGAGGTGATCTCTTAGCGATTGAGTCAATAGATCAAAATAGAAAGCACCAAATTGATTGGTATATACTCTTTCTTCAACTCTACCCAAAATCGTTTGGTATACCTTCTCTACTTTATCCTGACCAGAACGGTAGTATTCATTCAGAACCTGAGCTTTTAACTCTTCCGGTAAATCTTCCTCACAAAGCTCATCTATAAAGATATTTTTATGCTCATATGAGAGAGCCAGGTCAAAACGATGACCATCGAGAAAAAACTCATGATCTGTAGCAGTACCATAATGGGATCTCAATTTACTTTTCACTTTTTTTTCTGTTGCAAAGTACTCTTTCTGCACTTCAGCAGAAAAATAAGAGCGTAGGTCTGTACGATAGGCAGCGGCTAGTACCGGAACTTGTATATCTTGCGGAAGTTGTTGGATGGAGATCGTGAGGGATCGTTCATATGCTTGATCTGACACATCTTGGAGGAAAACTCGAACTCTTTCTCTGTGTATTTCCAAAAGCCTTTCTTTCTCATCTTCAGCTAAATTCAATGCTTCGAAACTATGCCGAACCATTTTATTTCCAAGCTTCTTCGCTTTTTTGACTCCACGTTTGTTTTTTGGATGGCTATATTCATAGTAAACAGCGTGAATAAAGGAAGGATCATTCAATTGCTTTTCATTCAATTTCCCTTTGTTAAGCAAGATTTCAGCACGCTCTGGAAGTTGCTGATTAAAGATTAGATCATGATCGATACTCTCAGAAGCACTTTCCTGAAAAATCGTCTCTTTTGCTGGAAAGATAACTTTTTCTGTGGATATCATTGGTTGTTCCAGTACAGGATGATCACTATCTTCAGAAGAAAAATTTATGACAGCAGAATACGAAGCGCTTTCATCGTTAAGCACCTTTCGCTTCTTCTCTTTTGTTTCTAACGAACCATTCATTCAATCATCCCACACATTTAACTGATATACTGACTCTTCAAGTTAATTCGGTATACATTAATCAGACTCTGCAAGGTCTTTTTTAAGGCTCTCCAACATTAACTTCGCTCTGTCCACCAGGGTAGAGAATTCAGGTCGTTTGCCCGCTCTTTTTATAGCCATTTTCAAAGCTATCACCGCTGAAACTTCGTCACCAGTGTTCATATAACAGTCTGCTGAATGGTATTGGGGGATTGGATTATCCGGGTCAATGATGCTGCAGAGGGTATAGCCCTCAATGGCCATTTTATACTCCTTGAGCATATGGAAACAGGCCGAAAGTCCCATCGTATATTTTGGTTCCATGGAATTGACCATGATCAAGAGTCTAAATATCTGTCCAGCCTCTTCATATTTACCTGTATTGTACAACCGATAGGCTTGCCCATAAATTCCTTCGAGCATCTGATCATCCATACCCATGGCATCTTTCGGTAGTATTCCTTTTTTCACCACATTTTCTGCCGCTTCTTCAAACTTTTCGGAAACGTCGTCACTTATTTTGTCAGCAACCTCTTCAGCCGACTTACTGACTTGCTCCTGTTCCCTCTTCATCTATCATTCTCCTTGGTTACAGAATTCTCTTCTTGCATTAGATGCAAGAAGCACAGACTCTATGGTCTGTGCTACATATTCATTTATCTCTCCAAGTGATAGGTCTGGAAGTATTTTATTTTTAGTAATATCAAAATCCTTTATGGTTACGATGACCTAAATATCGTAGATAATAAGGTACTCATCTCTTGTAAAAATGATGTTGCCAAACTAGACTGGTTATTCACCGCATCACTTGTTTGGTTCACCGTTGTTTGCAACGCCTTAGCATCATCACTCACAACCTGTCGTCTATTTTGCTCCGTTGTCGTATAAATTGAGTTGGTCTGGTTTAGGTTCGACATCAAATCGGAGTTGAGGTCACCATCGTCACCACTGGGATTATCATAATAGTCACCATTTTGAGCAGCAAAAGAGTGTATCTGATCCATTGCATCAGTATAAGCCTTCTGCCACTCAGATAAAAAGTTGACCCTGTTCGATTGCGCAACGGCCGCATTTTGTAATACGCCAATCATTTCAACAAGCAGGTCAAAAACTTCGTCCAATATCAGCGTTTTACAGAAACAGACCTGGTTCTGAGTATACACCGAACTCTCAGGAAGCTCTGCTGAGTTACTACACAAATCTACTTGATCGCAGGCGAGTGTTGGATATCCACCAGCTTCGTCATATAATGTCATATTAAACCCTCCTCCTTGAGGTTTCATTGGCAGGGTTGCCTTTAGGTTCAATGCCTACAGTGTATACTAATCGTGTTTCAAAATTTGATTTTTGGCAAAAACACGCCCAAAACAACCTATCCCTATATAGGTATTATAACATAATAAATTAATAATTTGAATGTCTTTACAGTAAATTATTTATTAAGCTTTATACTACCTTAAAAATTAGTAGCCGAAAACAGTGTCAAGCTGGTCTGATACCCTGAGCGAACTTTTGAATGAGTTGTGTAAGACTAGTAAGAACGGAAGACGCTGATTTGTAATACTCCTCGAAAGTAAAGAGATAACCACGTACCTGCTCAGTCTGGGTATTATTCAACCCCTGCGCCGCTGTCATTGCTAGGGTTATATTTTGCTCAAATGAACCCGCATTTTGCGCTTGTCCACGCGTGATACCGCCAAATGTTCCAATATAGACGTCGGCTCCAACATCTGTCATTGTTAACGCTCCAAGCCCCCCTGTAAGAGTCGGTCTCTGGTTACCCTGAATTGCTCCCTGCACTTCTCCATCATCATTTATAGGGTTAACCATCACCATCGTCGGGATATTCCCATCGTCTGAATTCACACCAATTGCCAACCGCCCACTAAAAGTCAGGAAAAACGTCCCTCTTGTTGTATCTCCTCCTAGTGATTGTGCCTTCATGAGTCCCTGAGGTGTCACGATTCGTATACTTGCT
>JBCDHL010000094.1:0-6996 GCA_038750095.1 Chlamydiota bacterium | reverse complement strand
TTCATAAAAAACAATAGATTGGAAAATGGATGTGTTTTTCTAGCAGTTCTACAACAAAAATAAATCCAATTATGGATCAAATAACGCCTCACTTTAAAGCGCTAAACTCTGATGAAACCAGAAAATTGATTAAGTGGTATGGAAAGCAGGACAATAATAGGCATAAATTATTTGCACTATTTTACCGTATTTGGAACGCCGTGAAGTCAATTATCGGTCAATCCGATTGGCAATTAACGATAAAGAATGCTTTAAAACACGACAATAAGGGGCTCTTCTGTAAATCCAGAGATGTTATAGTTAAAGAACTACTTCTTGCAGCTGTAGATGCAACATATCATGAAGATCTAAATGTCAATTTATGCGCTATAAATGAACTCTGTAGAAAGGAAGTAGGTCGATTCCAAGAACAAGTTGATAAATTTGCCTATCTGAGTGATCAACTGCGTGACGATGTGGAAATTGCTAGGGCGGCTTTAATAAACTATAAGGAAAACGGTCGTTATCTTACCAGCGATGCAAATAAACTTAAAAAAATTATATTTGATAAGAACTTCTTGATGACATGTCTTGGAAAAGGAAATAAGAATCATGGCGCCTTTCTCCAATTGTCCTGTATAAGTAATTATAGCGTGTTCCTAAAGGATTTAGAAGCATATATCGAAACAGATCCCGATCTCAAAACAGCACTTGCTAATGCACAAACAAGAGCGTGCGAACAAGAACCAGTGAGAAAGTATAGCTTCTCTGGTATGCCAACTTGTAGCTTATACCACTCTTAAAGGTTGTATACCCATCAGGGTTCAAAAACCAAATTTTGAAACACGATCGTTATTTACTGAATGATTTTTTTAGCAGCTTTCCCCTTTTCTAAAACTCTATTTACATGCTATTTTTAGTCTTAAACCATAGAAAAGGATATTCAAAATGAGCGATTTTAAAATATATACGAAAACCGGTGACAAAGGCGACACATCACTTTTTTCTGGCCAGCGCGTTCCCAAAAATGACCCATTCATTCAGGCTCTCGGCTCGATCGATGAGTGTAACTCAGCGATAGGATCAGCGATCTCTCTTCTTCCTACGAGTGAGCAATTCAAACAGGTGATCGAACAACTAGAAATCATCCAACATGCACTTTTTGACCTTGGAGCTGCAGTTGCAACGCCACGAACGAAAGCTGTTGATGCAAAAATTGAAAAAACAAGGTTTGATCAGGAAGAGACCTCTCTACTTGAGGAGTGGATAGACTCAATGACTCATGAACTTCCACAACTCAAAACGTTTATTTTACCCGGAGGCCACCCTAGTGGAGCTATGTTACATTTAGCGAGGAGCATTTGTCGCAGAGCTGAGCGCGAGGTCGTCCCTTTAACAAATCATGCAGACGTCTCTGAAAATGTCTTTATCTATCTCAATAGACTTTCTGACTATCTATTCACAGTTTCGCGTTACGTCAACCACCTTACCAAGACACCCGAAACATGCTGGATCCATAATAAACTCACAACTGCTCAGTAAGGGGGCCCTCCATGGAGCAACATTTTACCGATGCTGTTGCCTCTACGCTACAAGAGGCTTTTTCCGATGCGCAAAACCGCAATAATCCAGAGGTATCAGATAACCACCTACTTCTCGCTTTTCTGAAAGATCCTCAAGGTTATTTTTCTTCGATATTAACACATATGAATGCAAATCCTAACTCGTTGATTAATGACCTACAAAACGACCTTAATAGACAAGCGAAGTATGCTGAAACTACCGTACAACAACCTAATCCATCTAGATCTTTGCAAGGACGCATTACAGATGCGCAAAACATCGCGAAGAGCTGGAAAGATAGCTACACAAGTAGTGATCACTTCCTCATGTCCTACTGGAAAGAGGGAGGTGAGCCCTTCAACGATTGGAAAACGACCACTGGAATTCAACAAAAAGATCTCGAAGAACACATAAAAAAAATCCGCGGAGACAGACATATGGACTCACCAAGTGCTGAAAGTCAGATGCAAGCCCTCGAAAAATATTGCAAGAACCTGACGACTTTGGCAAGGAAAGGCAAAATTGACCCGGTTATCGGCAGGGATGAAGAGATTCGTAGAACAATGCAAGTGCTTTCGCGCAGAACGAAAAATAATCCCATGTTAATCGGAGAGCCAGGTGTTGGTAAAACAGCAATAGCAGAGGGCTTGGCGCAAAGGATTATTCAAGGAGACGTACCAGACAGTTTGAAAGAGAAACAACTCTTAACGCTTGATATGGGATCCCTAATAGCTGGAACAAAGTATCGTGGAGAGTTTGAGGAACGTCTAAAAGCGATCCTAGAAGAGGTCGATAAAGCTGACGGAAAAATCATCCTTTTTATCGACGAAGTCCATACCTTAGTTGGTGCTGGAGCAACGGAAGGAGCAATGGATGCAGCGAACTTACTCAAGCCAGCACTCGCCCGTGGAACTCTACACTGTATCGGGGCTACAACACTTAACGAGTATCAAAAACACATAGAAAAAGATGCTGCTTTAGAGCGTCGCTTCCAACCGATTACTGTTGATGAACCAACACCTGAGGAATCTATAGCTATTCTTAGAGGGTTAAGAGAAAAATATGAAATTTTCCATGGAGTAAGAATCACGGAGTCAGCTTTACACGCAGCGGTATATCTCTCTTACCGATATATCACCGATCGAAGGCTACCTGATAAAGCCATTGATTTGATCGATGAAGCTGCAAGTTTGATACGGTTACAGGTTGGTAGCCGCCCCCTACCTATAGACGCCAAGGAGAGAGAACTCTCGGCTCTTATTATTGAGCAAGAAGCTATTAAGCGTGAAAAAGGGCAACTCGACCAAGCTCGTCTTGAGAAGATAGAAGGAAAGATCGCTGGCATCAAAGAGGAGCTATCGCTTCTAAGACAGCAGTGGGATGGAGAAAAAGAACTCATCGAGTCTTTAAAAGAAAAAAAAGATCAGTTGGAACGTTTGCGTTTCCACGAAGAGGAACTAGAACGGCAAGCAGACTACAATGGCGTAGCAGAAATTCGTTACAACAAGATACCGGCCTTACAAACAGAAATTGATGAAGCTGAAAAACAGCTCAACCAGAAGCCAAATCGTCTTCTTCAAGAAGAAGTCGATGAACAGCTAGTCGCGGAGATCGTTTCAAAATGGACAGGTGTTCCTTTACAAAAAATGCTTGAGGGTGAAGCGGAAAAATTATTGCACCTCGAAGAGGAAATTTCAAAAACTGTTGTTGGTCAAGAAATTGCTGTCACAGCTGTCTGTGAAGCGATTCGACGCTCAAGGTCTGGAATGAGTGACCCAAGTCGCCCTATGGGGGCTTTTCTCTTTCTTGGGCCAACAGGAGTTGGAAAAACAGAGCTTTCCAAAGCGTTGGCCATACAGCTTTTTGACCAAGAAGAAGCGATGATTCGCCTAGACATGTCAGAGTACATGGAAAAACATAGTATCGCCAAGTTGATCGGCTCCCCTCCTGGGTATGTCGGATATGATGAAGGCGGGCAGCTTACTGAAGCCCTTAGAAGACGTCCCTACAGCGTTGTACTTCTTGATGAAGTAGAGAAGGCCCACCACGATGTTTTCAATATTTTACTTCAAGTTTTTGACGATGGAAGAATTACTGATAGTAAAGGCCGCACTGTAAATTGTAAAAACTCTCTCTTTATCATGACGTCAAATCTAGGGTCTGAGCTACTACTTGCTAAAATGGAAGAAGCCAAAGGAGAGCTAACCAAAAAAGAAATTCTTAGTACGGTTGACCCCATTATTAAAGGTCACTTCCGTCCAGAATTCATTAACCGACTAGATGAGATTCTTCCTTTCTTACCTCTTCGTCGGGAAGACATGGAAAAAATAGTCATCATTCAACTCAATCAGCTGGTAGAAAGAATGCAAGATAGGCAGGCCTCACTTGAGTGGGATGCCGCTGTTGTGAAGTATCTAGCTGATAAAGGATATGAGCCTCATTTTGGAGCAAGACCCCTTAAGAGATTAATTCAACATGAAGTGGTCAACATGCTTTCAAGGGCTATCCTCGAAGGAAAAGTACCGGCGAACAGTCACGCCAAGTTGGTGATGCAGGATGGTAAGATCACGTGCGATATTTCAACTAAAGACTAAAACGAACAGTGACATAAAGAGCATGATCGCTGCCGGTAGAGACTTTTTCAATGAGTCTCTAACCTTGACGTGCATGGCTACGGCACCCACCATAAGAGCACTCATCATAAAGGCTGATGGAGGTGTAAGGGCTGGAAATAATAGACCTACGACAAGCCCCAGTGCAGCTCCGATCTTCAAAACACCGATAAACATCATGAACCAAAAGGGAAGACCGTAGGTAGCAAATTCGTCCATTAAATTTTGCGCATTCCCACCTCTCCATTGAGTCGCCTTTGAATAGCGAAAAATCCATACATTTACAATTCCCAACGCAATGATAACCTGAAATACTTTTGCTACGATATCCATCAATGCCTACCCTTTGTATAGACGGCTTTCAAAAAACTTTGAGAAGACTGGATCACTCGTTCCACCTGCTACCATGATGAAGTACAAGACGATAATTCCAAGACCAAACGCTGGAGAAAAAACAGCCACAAGTAACCCCACAGCTGTTACAAAGACTTTACGGATTGTACCCCAGTAGCTTTTTGTAAAATTGTTCAAAGATTCAACCTGTCCAAACGTCAAACAAACAGAAAGACAAAATAACAGAAAAACACAAAAGCCGAATATAGTTGCGCAAAATAGAATAAATGATGAGAACAGACAGGCAAACCTTATCGGAAATGAAGGTCTGATATCATTGAGCTTTTCAAAGGTCTCATACTGTTTACCTGACTGGTATTTATATTGCCCTTCGGAAACAGATTCTTTGTACTCTTCGGTAACAACAACAAATTCCGGTTGATGAATCTTTTGGCCCAATTGCTCACTTTGATGATTCTCTTCCATTGATCAGATCACCCTATATACGATGCTTAATTTTATTGATGCCATTCAAAGCAGCTACACGATACCCTTCTGCATAGGTTGGATAATTGAATATATGGTCAATAAAGTAATCGAGTTTAGCATTGAATCCAACAGCCATCTGACCGATATGAATAACCTCTGTAGCACCTCGCCCAATCACATGTATGCCAAGAATTTCTAATGTTTCTTTATGAAACAGGATCTTAAACAATCCAATATTACTTCCCACAATATGGCTTCGAGCAATCTCGTAGTAGTAGGCTCGACCTATCTCATACTGAAAACCTAGCTTCTTAAGTTGATCTTCAGTATAACCACAAGTTGAAATTTCTGGAATCGTATAAATTCCTATGGGATAAAAAGTAGGAAAGTGGTGGGTTTTTACTCCACAGGCATGCCGTGCTGCCAGCCTTCCTTGCTCCATGCTCGTAGATGCAAGACATGGTCCCCCTATCACATCACCAACAGCATAAATATGAGACTGATGCGTTTGAAATAAGGCATTGACAGGGATATACCCCAATTCATTCAGCTCAACACCCGTATTCTGTATGTTTAATCCATCAACATTTGCGAACCGCCCCAAACAAAATAGTAAAACGTCTGCCTCCACATCTGTTCCATCTTGAAACTTAACATAGGCATGGTTATTTTCTCTCTTAATCTCAACGGGGATTTTATTCCCCATGAACTTCATGCCTATATCAGTCAATGCTGTTTGCAGATGAATCCCTATTTCCGTATCGAGAAGGGGTAAAATATGGTCTCGTTTATCAATGATCGTAACCTCTGTTCCTAACGCAGCAAAAAAGCTGGCATATTCCGATCCAATAATTCCTCCCCCCAAAACGATCATTGTATCAGGTACACGATCGATGCCGAGTAATCTTGTCGAATCTAAAATCACTTCATGATCGAAAGGAACTTCCATCGGATTCCTTGGTTTTGAACCTGTTGAAATAATGACTTTCTCGAAATGTATCCGATAACTAATTCGATACTGTTGATCAATTACCATGAGAGTGTGCGGATTTTCAAAACGTGCGGTCCCATGAATTAGACGAATCCCATTTTTCTTGAATTGACGAAGGATCATACTACGTTCTTCACGAATAACTTGACTCAAACGACTATTTAAATCATTGATTGAAACATCATGGACATCATGCTCTTCCTGCCAGTAATGTCTTTCATAAAATCTTGTTAAGTCGATAATCGCTTCGCGAAACGTCTTTGAAGGAATTGTTCCTGAATAGAGGCAGTTCCCACCTGGTTCAGGTTCTTTTTCAATAACAATCACGCTTTTTCCAAGCTTGGCAGATTGTATGGCAGCTTTTTGGCCCGCCGGCCCCGATCCTATGACCACTACATCAATTGAAATTTCTTCCATGAGAGTTCTCCAAATCCTCTAATCGTATATTGTCATATTTTCGCAATCTTGTTAAAAGATAATTTAACCTAACCCACACTTTTTTATGGCTAAAACCAACTACTCTAAAGTCGAACTCTCTCTTGAAGAAGGACTTCGGAAAATGACAGTCTCAAGATTATGCGAACTTGCCGACATCGCCGCAGGAATTGGACAATCGCAGGAACCAGAAGATTCAATAACCAAATCCCAACGCCTCCTTATTCGTAGAATTAAACTCGACCTCATGAGGTTACGGAAAAAAGATAGCAAGATATACGCAAAATTAAAAATAAAAAAGAGCGAACTCAAGAATCAACTCGATAATGCTGAAAATTTATCAAAAGATGACTGGAAGATGTTAAGAGCACTTCGCAAAAAGACAAAAGCAATGATCGAAACCCTCTACCCCACAAGCAGTGACGAGGAATTAATCGAAGAACAGCAAGAAAGGCACATAACGAAGCGGTTCAACGTGAATGAAAAATGGCTACCTCTAAAATAACGTCTCCTTAAAAAAAAATCATACTGATAAACAGTCACTTAAGGTTATGCCTTCAAAAAAACGATATTTTAGGGCTTGCCAGAAAATCG
>JBCDHL010000093.1:0-7016 GCA_038750095.1 Chlamydiota bacterium | reverse complement strand
TCCCAAATCTTCAACTTGTTTGGGGGTATATATAAAGAACAAAGAGAAAAAGAGTTAGAAGAGGGTGATAGGTTGATTCTTAAAGAATAAATAAATTTTTCTGGTAATTTTTTTTGACCATGATAAGGTGAGGATAGATGTTGAGATTAAAAATCTTTAGCATGACCTAGGAGTGGTCCAATGAACATGACACCTTGTTTGAATACTAATAAGGAAGCTCTGCAAGAAGCAATGGCTAGAGAGATCGTTCTGATGAGGAACTTATTAACGAGTCTTCATGATGAATGTAATGCAATAAGATTGCAAAATTCTGCCATGTTTGATGATGTAATGGATGAGCGTATCTGCTTGTTCAGCGGCTTTGAACAGTGGAGTGAGAAACTCATTGAACTGACTATCAAGCTAGCAAATCATGCTGAGGTGCCTATTCGTTCTCCCCGCAATTTGCGCCACTCCGAAGCTTTAGAAATTTTACAGGAATGTTTGGATCCTGACGATTTCGAGCTTCTTTCTTTCCGAGAGCAAATCCTCGTTTTAATCGATGAGATACATCACCACAATGATGTGAACGCCTCATTAATAAAAGATGGTGTTTCTTTTGAATGGTACCAAAAGATACAACCTGAACCTGAGGTGATGCCTAAGTTAAAAAGTGTCGTTGCGGTTATCGAGAAGTAGACTAGAAAGAATAATTTGTACCCAAACATGTTGAAGATTTAGTTCACATTGTGTGTGGCAATCGGAGGCTGAGCGTTCGCTTTCGGTAATTGTATGTTTGCCGCTTCAACTTTTCCTGTTGGGTTTGCAAGCTTGATACCTGTAAAACCTTGGAAAGCCATCGACATAAGACCCGACATAATAAAGACAATACCCATTCCTTTCAATGCCGGAATAACGTCCGATACAGTAAGTTTTTCACGGATTGCTGCAATGAGAGCAATTGCTATCCACCACCCAATCCCAGAGCCAAAAACGTATATAAGGTTTGGAACAAAAGGATAATCTCTAGCGACAGCAAACAGACATGCACCCAAAATAGCACAATTAACGGCGATTAGAGGCAAGTATACCCCTAGTGTGTGGTAAAGAGGTGGTGAAACTTTTTCAATGACAATTTCTACCATCTGTACGAACCCAGCAATCACTGCAATAAAGAGTAAAAACTCTAAAAAGCCAAGGTCGACATTGGCAGCATTGATCCCAACCACACTCAACCATGCTAAGGCTCCAGGTTTAGTGATATATGCATGTACGAACCAGTTAAGCACGCCTGCACATGTAAGGACAAATACGACTGCAGCGCCCAAACCGTTGGCTGTTTTTAACTTGGAGGAACATGCGAGGTAGGTGCACATGCCTAAAAAATTTGCTAAAAGAAAATTCTCGATAAATATCGACTGTAATAAAAGGCCAAAAAGATTGATCGTTTCGTAATTACCCATCCACATATGTTTTTACCCCGTGCCTTCTTGTTTGTTGATGATATTGAATATCCAGATCATCCCCCCGATAATAAAAAATGCCGCTGGTGGGCTGACCATCATGGCGAAATTTTCATACAGGTTAGGATTTTCTGGCGTCGCGTACCACGATAGGGGAACGATTTGTAAATTGAAAAGTTGTCCAAAGCCGAAAAACTCTCGAATGGCTCCTATAACCATAATCACCCAGGCATAACCTAACCCTGCTCCCATTCCATCGAAAAATGCAGATAGAGGATCGACCGTCAGTGCCATCCCTTCAGCTCTTCCCATTACCAAACAGTTTGTGATGATTAAGCCTACGAAAACACTAAGAACTTTTGAGATATCAAAAAAGAAAGCTTGGAGAAACTGGTCAATAATGATCACAAAAACAGAAATAATCGCTAATTCTGTAATGATACGTACACTGTCCGGTGTAACTTTTCTCAAAAGGGAAACAAAGAATGAAGAACAAGCTGTCACAAACGTTACAGATAAGCCCATAGTTAAGGCAACAGATAATCTATTGGTGACACCTAAAGCAGAACAAATACCTAGGATTGCCACAAGGATTTGGTTACTATTCCAGACCTGATCAGTCAAATAGGTTAGGGGTTTACCTTTTTTTACTGTCATGATGATGCCTCTTTACTGTTACCTTGATTTTTTTGGTATTCGTCATGAATTTTTATCAAAAATGGACGGTAAGGAGCAAGGCTGTCTTTATAAGCGGCGGTCACACCATTTCCTGTTAGTGTTGCTCCAGACATTCCATCGACAGCGCTCTTTGCCTTAGGGCTATCTCCCAATACTTCTGCGACCTTTCCCTTTACGACAGTAATCCCTAGCTCTGCTGTTTTGAAGTCTGTAGTTCCATCAGGACTTTCCTGGAATATGAGTTTTCCGGGGAAGTCGCTTTGCCATTCAGGTTCGGAAATGTTAGCGCCCAAGCCCGGAGTCTCTTTTTGCTGATACCAGGTGATGCCGATAACAGTGTCGCCGTTAGGGTCGACTGCTAAGTATCCGTAGATAGCATCCCATAGACCAAATCCATTAACGGGAAAGACCCACCCATCAGCAGGTACTGTTTTCGGATCGACTTCCTTTCCTTCTTTTGGATTGGGAAGAATTTTATAGACTAGCATCAAGGGAAGCTTATAGTAACCCGTTTTCTGAAATTCGGATAGATATTCTTGTTCGTTGACATTCGCTTCTTTGAAGGATTTTAGGTTTCCCTTGTGATCAACAAGAAACGGTACGAGGCGTTTATTGTAAACGTCTAAAATTTGTTGACTTGTCGCGAAGTCTGTTGGTTTTCCAGGGACTAAGGTTCCTCCAGGTTTGAATTTAGCTGGTTGGTATTTACCATCTTCATCTTTGATAAGAAAGTGACCACCATAGCTTAAAATTTTCGCAGCAATCATCATCTGTTCACTGCGATCGAGCTCTTTTGCTTCTTGCTGAGGCTTACTGAGTACACTCGCTATAATGGATAACACAAGTGCGCAGACAATGCTGAGTACGACCATAAAAATAATGGTGCGTGTGTTGGGATTTCCTTCACTAAGCTGTTGCTGTGACACGACTTACCCTCCTCTTCCTCTTTCTGTACATTTTTACCGCGTAATAGTCGAATAGTGGTGCAAATACGTTCCCCATCAATATAGCAAGCATAACTCCCTCGGGGTAAGCAGGGTTGATCACCCTGATGACAATAGCAACGACTCCACACATGGCCCCATATACCCACTTTGCTCCATGCATATCCGCGGAAGAGACCGGGTCAGTTACCATGAATACAAGGCCAAAGGCCATTCCTCCGAGGATGAGGTGTTTGTATGCTGGGAAACCAAACTGCGCTGGAGTCCATGCTCCTTGGTCTGCAGCAAGATAAGAAGATCCTAAGTTGAAAAGCGTTGCTGTAAGAAAGGCTCCAAGACCCATAGCGATCATTGTTCTCCATGAACCCACTCCTGTCCATATTAAGAAGAGTGCTCCTAGAAGGATCAGTATACCCGAGGTTTCTCCAATACATCCTAATTTATTTCCAAGAAAGAAGTCCCAGTCATTGTTTTCACCAATGCCGTAGTTGAGTGAGGAAAAGTGATAGGCGTCCTCATAGTTCCCTGGTGAGAGCCCTAGTCCTCCTTCAGCAGTTGGTGTTGTAACAAAGCTGCGCATTTGTTCTTGATTGAGGCTTCCTAGAGCAGCATTGTGGTCTCCAGATTCATTCCACTTCTGGAAATATTGTTTGATCGTGTTAATGGTCCCCACATCTGTTCCGACATCATTGGTGGCGATAGCATCTACATGGACGCGTTTGATTTCCTGCGGAACATTAAATTGGGCCAGCTTGGTTGCTTGTGTGTAACCATCAAGAGATGTTTTGCCAGCATCTGCGTTCATTTTAACTAGACTTTCTCTTACCGTTGTAGGGTTTGATCCTACCCATACATTTCCAGACATGCGGCCTGGAAAGCCGAAAAAGAGGAAACAGCGGCATGATAGTGCTGGGTTAACTATATTCATTCCTGATCCACCAAAAACCTCTTTTGCGAGGATTACTCCAACGCTGACGCCAACAGCAACCATCCATAGAGGAATGGTGGGGGGGAGAATCAGTGCGTAAAGAATGCCTGTTACGAGGAATCCTTCCGAAATTTCATGGCCGCGCACACAGGCGAAGAGTCCTTCCCAGAGTCCGCCGATGGCATAGGAAACAAATACAACAGGCAGAACGATCATCGCCCCTTCTGCTAGGAAAGAGATCCATCGATCGTTTTTTCCAGCAAAAGCAAAATACTTGTCGATCGATGTAGCGGCGACTAAGTATTCATCCATTAATTGATAGTCACCGCTCGAGTAGACCACGCTCTGGAGGCCTGTATTCCATATGGCGAAGATAATGGCAGGTAGAAGGGCAAAAACAACGATGATCATCCACCGCTTGATGTCAATAGCATCCCGAATATGGGGACCTTTAGAAGTATTTATTGCTGGTTCATACATGAAGGTATCACCAGCAGTGATGAGTGGCCGAATCCTATGGAGTGGCTTCCCTTCTTCTGTTAAAGATAATTGGTAATCGAAGAGTTTACGTAGCATATTTCAGTACCCGATCTATAAAGGAATTCTTTCCCTAGGCTAGCAAATTTTTCAGAAAAGTCAAATAAAATTGTCTTGCTTGTAAGGACTAATCTATTCAGAATGAGTAGACGGTTTATTTTATCAGGTGGCAGATACTTCTATGCGTAAAAAAATTCTTCTATGGGGAATACTTATAGCTTTAGTAGTCAGTGGATTGGCTTGGAATCTCGTTTTTGCTCAAATCGTTAAGTCCTATGTCCAAGGGGTTTGTAAAGATTGTTTCAATGCAAGAATTGAAGCAGAGAGCGTTCAATTAGACAATAAAACATTTACCTTATTAAACATCGATCTACAAACGCATGAAAACCCTGATGTTGGTGGTCTTAGCGTTGAAGTTAAGGAAGTTATTGTTAATTACAAGATTCACCCATGGACCATGACCCTCGACGTTGACATTACCATCGATAAACCCAATGTAGCTATTAGCACACGAACGGATATTCCACTTATCATTAAAAAGATCGGAGAACAAAAAAGCCTATTTAATATCAGACCCAACATCATCATTAACGAAGGGGTTATCAACATACAAGAATGCGAAGATCTAAATCAGAATCAACATACAGTTTACGTTTCTGCCTCTCTCGATTTTCGTGACGAGGACCATGGTCATGTTGCTATGAGTTTTGATAACCCCAATTATACCCATAACTCATTTGATGTACGAGTTCGTCGCGATGACCAATATGCTTTCGAGTTAGAAGCAAAACTCAACCAGTTGGATCTTGCTAGAATTACACGTACTATCAATCAGTTACATCCGACACTAAAGCAGTGGGTTGTCGACAAAGGATTTGTTGATGGAGATATTTTGATCAGTCGAAAGCACGGTAAAAGGCTTAGAGCAAAGGGTGGGGCCTCATTGAGGGATCTAATACTCATTAACCCGGATGGTCAATTTCAAGCTCAGCTAGGTAGTTTAGCGCTTGAATTTTTTGGCAAAGATTCGGTTGACAAACGTACTCTAGGAACTCTCTCTATTGGTGGGGAAAGTTCGCTAGCCTTTGTAAAAGATGCTTACCCAACATGGGAGGTAAAAAATATTTCAGGTGGTGTTCGACTAGAAAAGCATGGCAACGCGAAGATGAAGCTCGTGGGTGATTGTTTGTATCGTGATACGAACTTTGGTTTTCAGTTGGGAGGAGCACTAAAGTTATTTGATGATGTGCAGACGTTTCTTAATCTTTCGTTGGAAACCATTCATCAAGATAGCAATAACGCTCTAGTAGAAATTGAAATGAAGCAGATCGGTGATGTATGGAACAGTGCTGAAATTACACTTCATCAATTGGGTTATAGGGAGATTCAATTCATTCAAGAGGCAATTACTCGAGCCTCTAAGAAGTGGTCGGAATATTACCTTTATGATGGCATTGTAGATGGTGAGGGGATTGCTTATTTTAAAGGTTCTCATCTTCATAATGTAAAAATCAATCACTTGGAATTTCGTGATCTCGTTTTCGATTACTATCCTTATGAAGTATTTGGGCATGTAGATAAAATCACTGGGCAGGGAAGTGTAAATTTTGCAGATATCGACCTTTCGAAAAGTCTAAACACAGATTTTAGCATCGAACAGGGAACTTTGCGATTTGTAGGAACAGACAAAGAACTTTGGCAGTTATCTGATATCAATACACATATTGCTTTTCGTGATGGGAATGTACAACGCTCTATAGTCCATGGCTCTTTTGCAGGTCTAAATGGAACTATAGAAGTCGATTGGTTATCTCCTCTCGATATCATGAAAGTGAGATTTTCGGGTAATCCAACAGGACTGGCACCGCTGATGCCTAGACGATTACAAAAAGGAGTCACGGAGAAACTCGCCAATGACATAGTAACGTTAAATGCCAGCTTAAATAAATTGGATAATGGGTTTCATGCTGAGGGTATTATTGAAGTTGAAGATGAGAAACAAAGTCGTCGAGATGACATTGCATTCGGATTTGATATCGAAAGATTGAATCATTATTTTTGGAAGTATCGACGTCATATCGATCCAGTCGCTCATCGTTGGAAGGAATTGAGTGATCAGGCATTAGAAAACATCATGCCTGCTATCGCCTTTCCGATACTAGCTGTTGACCGTCATTGGGAAAAAAGGGAATTAGGTATTTCAGGTCTCGTTTTAAAAAATGGCTGGCTTTATGCCGAAGAGCTGCCCTTAGAGAAATATGTAAGTCCGTTTGCCTTTCAGGTAGATGAAGAAAACAAAGAAGATAATCGTCCCTTAAAGTTATCTGGGTTGGGTAATTTTCACGGGGCATTCGATCATACCGGGCTATCACTAAGTTACACTGCGCGCGATGTCGTTTTAGACAGCGAAAATTTTAGAATGGAAATAGAGACGATTGATCAGCCTCAGGAAGAGAAAAATCTTGCTGTTCATCACGTGGAATTTTC
>JBCDHL010000092.1:0-7068 GCA_038750095.1 Chlamydiota bacterium | reverse complement strand
GCTAATTGTTAAATCTGTAATCCAGGTATTGTGATATAGAATTTTTCCTTTCGAATCGACTTCCCAATACTCTAAAAAATTGACCTTGAAATCTTCATGAGTTTCATTAAGTGGCAGTATACCCGCGCCTCCGCGACTCCGCTTCTCCGCGTTTTGTTCATTATAAAGCAGTACCATGAGTTAACCTCTAATGAAAGATTACGAAAAGAAATTCATATAACAAACACAACCTATTGGCAAACAATATTTTAAAATTTCACCGGGAATTCCTGAAAGTCATAGGGCTTGAAAAAGTGGTTCCTAAGAAAAATGCGAACTTATCTTTGATAAGGTTTGCCAAAAGAAGGTGAGTTGCAACTTTAAAAGAAGAAGACACCGTTAGGGATCTCATGATTAAAAACCCGATGTAAGTGAAAGAGCGCAACTCTGAAGCAAAGCTCATCGATATGAGATCAATAATAAATTAGACCTCTTTCTAATTCCACATTTCCTTTTTGAAGGCACCCCATACATGGATAAATTCATCAATTGGTTTACCTAAAATATGTTCACCCTTAGGTGTGGATTGGATAATCTTCTGAACAGAAAAGCGCTCATACGTTCTTAGATTTTCAATTATCTCCGCTTTTACTTTCTGATTCAAAACAACAATACCTCTGATACATTCGGGACCAATGCGATGTTTCGACATCACTTCACTTTCATGTCCGGCATTTTTGACAAACTCAATCCAATTAGGCCTTTTAGGATAGATGGAAGGGTCCTTAGTGCCATGTTCATCTTTTAGATAAGCATATCCCCCGCGATTGACTACATTCAAGTCAATTAAGACATTTATCCTAATATCGTCTGCAGACCAAATATTCACGTTCTTTTTTGTTACCAGTCGCATAAATACCTGATCACCGCTGCCTTGTTTTAAATCTGATAGGGTACTTTGTCCATCAATCCATTTGGAGTGATCGAAACGCTCTACTGATGACTCCAGTCCATTAATTAAGATTTCCGGTAGTTGATCATTATCTTTTATCCCGTGCTGCAATCCCCACGCCCCTTGTTCTCTCATCTGGGAACTGAGATCACCTATCCCCCAAACAAATCTTCCTTTATCAATTTCAATTCGAGGCATTAGATTTGGCTGTTTAAGAAGGTATTTATTAAAAATACCGAACATTTTAGATTCTACTTGCATAATCTGCATTTTTAAATCGCTAATTGACGAGTTATATGTCTTACTCGAGACACTGAATTGGTATGATTTAGCTGGGAAATGCGCCTTAAACAATTGCATCATTTTTATTCTTGACTCATCTTCAGATCTGTTAACCAATAAAGCTTCCTCTAAACCTATAGTACTAAACATTTGATACATGTTTTTAGAAGCGACTCCAGACCCATTAAAATCATGCAACTCAACTGTAACTCGGTTATATAAAGTCCTCCATTCGGGATCTTGACCTACAACAATCCTACCTAATCCATCAAACTCAATAATATTCGCTTTGGTCTCCAATTTACGGTTCCACAATGGATGAAATTCACCAACAGAACCTTTTCCATTAAAATAATAATCTTCTTCAGATACCCGCACCTTCTCTCTCTTAGACTTGCTAGACTCGCTTAGCCATTTTTGTAATTTTTCTCGTGCAGGTTGTGTTATGCTAAAACGAAAACAGGCAGTTGATTTTCCATCGATCTCCCGACACACAGCTGAAATACTCCCACCTTTTACAATACCACGACCAATTCCGCTGTAGTGAATCCATTTATTGTTTGATTGTTTATTGAATTCTTGGTGAATATTGAATAATGGATGTGTTTCGTTGATAAAGCTCAAACCGCCTTCGTTTTGAGTAGACACGGATGAATTAGTTGAGGGAGCTGACTTAGGAATATTACGCCCAAAATTAGCGTTTAGTCTTTCTAAAGTTGTCTCGAGTAAATGAGAATCAGTTCCTTTGTATACTAGATTGTTGAGTAAGAACATCTCCCAGTAGGCTTCAGCAAAGCGTGAAGAGGGGGTATTCTCTACAGACTCAAATCTACTATAACCTTTCAGAAAATCAGAAATTACACCTTCTGTTTCAACAGTTGACCAGCCATTCTCCGCTGCGGTAGCTCTGATTGATACAATCATACTAAACCGATCAATTGCAGCCATACCATGGGGTACGCCCAACTGATTGACTGATTCCATATATGAACCGGGATCAATGATAGCAATTCCCCTGTCTGATACGATGATGTTTGCGTTATGTAGATCACCATGAACAAAAGCTGCTTTTCCTGGATTTTGCCGAAGATTATATGCAATCATGCGCATATCTTTTTCAGAAAACTTCAGAGGTAATCCAAGGCGGCGAAGTTGCTTTATTGCTGATCCGGCAACAAGATTAAAGGTTTCAATCAAGGTTTCTAAATATTCTCTCGAAACAGGCAAGTCTCTACCTGCAGCGTTCAACTCACCCACAGCACCCCCTATTTTTTCTGCCGGAAAATCTCTATAATCACTCATCATTTCCTCTGCTGTTGGTCCTGCTATATATTCATACATAGTTAAACCACGCTCTGAACCATCACCACTTGTATATCTGCCGACAGTAAGAATATCCGGTACTATTGAATGCTCTAAATTTCTTCTCTGAATTTGAGATGTTGCTACAATGTCTGGGATAAATCCTCTTGTGGTTGACCTTGTTGCTTGAAAGTCCTTCACTACTGCAACAGGCTCTCCACCAACCTGCTGAATCATATGAACATCATTATGACTATGTCCTAATTTTGTACCCTCCTTAGGCTTCATCACTCGATATTCGCTTTTTCCCCAATACCCCTGAAGAAATGTTTCAATTGATCGTGATGCTTCAGATTCATTGATTACAGGTATAATGGAGCCGTTCATTACCCTTGCTACATCGATTTCAGATGAATTTGATTTACTCCTTTTTGGAACATTTGTTGCTGATCTTACAACACTGCTCACAATTTTTTTCTCTATTCTATTTGATGAGGCTTTATTTGACATATTAATAGAGTGTGAGGCTGGTGACTTATTAACTTTGGACGGTACAATGCCCACTGAGTTCAAAAAGGTCCTAATTTCTTTAAGGCGACCTTTACTGACCTGTTTCTCGTGAGGACGATGTATGTGAACTTGACGATTTTTTATCTTAAAACTCACTCGTGAGCCAGCCCCCTCAGAAACTTCAGCACTAAGGTGTTTCATTAAGTTTTCCACTTTCACCCAGTCTATGTTCGATGAGGGTGGATTCTGGAAAATAACCCCTAGTGTCTTAGCATGTTTATTACTGATTTTTAAATTTGTTGGCTGTATCGAGCTTGCTGTTGGTCGTTCCTTAGGTATACGACTTGATTTTTGTAACTCGTTAACTAATAGATTAAAGTCAGCTGCTTGGCTTGGGTTTAGATCATTCGTTTCAAATGGATGAATTTGACCATTATTAGCAAATTCACTCCTTACACGATGCATTCTATGGCGTAGCTCGGGTTCTGTTACAACCCGATGAGTGCTATCTATGAAAGAGCTGCTTGAATCTAGTATATTAGTAGGTTTACTAAAACCGGCCCTCAAAAGACCACCGGAATATGAAAAATTAAATGCTCCAAGCCCTGAATCTTCACGAGGAGCAGCGAGTATGCCTCGCTGACCCAATCCATCAAAACTTTTCTTTAACTCCATCAATGGACCAGTACCATCTGAAGCACCAGCAGAACAAGAGTGGATGGTCATAGATATTCGCTCAGCTAACCCTCTCAAAGCAACAGCGTCAGCAAATTCACCATTCCAAGGAGTTTCAAGTCCTACTGTCATTCGATGACCATGCCCTCCAATAATCACATTTGAAAACGTACGTTCAGGAACCTGTTTCAGAACGGAATAGACATCTTCCATTCCACTAATACTCTTAACCTGCAAATCAAAAATCTTATTAAATTCTTGTAGAATTCTTTCATTCTCACGATAATCAAAACCAAAATGTCCATTGTGATCCATCTCTTTATTGGTGATAGACCAAAGCAGTTTTGGACGAGGATCTTCGGGATCAATGCGTAAGACCCCATCACCAACAATTTTACGAGCATCTCTTTCGTAACTTGGCAAATTGAGTCCTTTGATGCCATTGGGAGTGTATGAAGGCTTAGTTGATACAGGAGTACCACCTTTTTTTGTGGATGGTAAAGGACTGGGAAGTGCTTTATTCTTTTTTGGAGGGGGTAATTTTTTAACGGTACCACCAGAACTGGAAGGTGCTGGTAAAGACTTTAACTTTACAGGTCCAGGGAGACGATGCACTATTTTTTTGGGTGCAATGTTCTTCATCTGCATCATCTGCTCAGCAGAAGGTCCTTCCCATGGACGGAGAAGTTGTTCCAATGGTGTATTGAACTGCCTTCCATCTCTAAAAAAAGATGGGCCGAATGCGTGCTGCCAATCTGAAAGATTTGAAGGATTACGACTCGCCTTAAAATTTCTGTAGACCCTACCTCCAACCGATAACGCTTTATTAATGGCCGCTATTTCTGCGATAAAACTAGAAACCTCCATGCTATCGTGTGCATAAGAAACACCCTCTTCACGAGGAATTCCTAGTTCATGTTCTAAAAGGGCAGGTAAAGCCTGAGGGTTGTTTGCTGTCGATTTCAGAGATTGGTAAGTATCACCCACCCATTGACGACTCCGATCGTAAGCATCCACAACTGTTTGACAGCTTCGCTCTAAACTAGGATGTAGATGACATGTAAATTTAGCTCCCTTTGCAATCGCACGACCGGTAGAACGCACCGCTGCTCCCGACATTTCTACTAGTTTAATCTCATCACGAAAAGCAAGATCAAGAAGAGGCTTTGAGACTTCATAAGACTTCTTTGCAACATAGCCAATTCCAGAAACGGCCTTTCCTAAACCATCAATCGCTAATTTTGCAGCTTGAACCCCAGCTCTATTCCGTTCAAAAGCATCTCTCATATTTGACTTATTTGCAGAAACGTACCAAGGTTCCTTTTCTTGGTCCGCCGAAACATTTAAACGGTGGTTGTATAGTGCTACTTCACGTTCTCTTGCAATCTGTAATTCATCCAATAAAGTAGGTGCGCTATTCTCTAATGGCAAACCAAGATTTATCTCATCCTGCGGGGCTTCTACAGGCTCAACAGTTACAATCGGCACCTTCCTTTCGCGAGTCTTTAGCTCTTCAGCCCTCACCTTAGGGGTAAAAACCCGACGCATGGCATCAATATCCGCATTAAAACGCATGCCAGTTGTTTGAACGCCCAGATTTGTTACACCTATATCTGCATCCTTATCGGAACTCCAGGTATTCCCACTGATAGAAAAACCATAGGACTCATCTGTATCTTCTTGGTGTATTAACGACCGATTTAATGCAACTATCGTATGACCGCCTCTAGCACTCACTCTCCATGGTCTGTATCGCGTCGAATCTGAGCCATTTAGACTGAAATCAGCACTCGCAGTCACCCCAACTGCACTAAAAGATACACTCACACCGGCATCTATTCTTTCATAAGAGGATCTGTCAGCCTGATCTTCATAAATTACAGTGGTTCCTCGGTCAATCACCTCGCCTTCAACATCATATTCTAAGCCAATATTGCGAGAATAATCGCCCTCGTTGGTTACGTCGCCTCCAACTTTAAAATAGGGTAAAAAACTTTCAGTCCATTCTGATTGCTCAGAAAAAGCACCTAACCTCACTGATACTGAGGGGTTCGTAAAATCAGTTGGCTTTTTAGCAAATTGACGAAGCTTTGCAAAGGATGAGGCCATCTGAATGGGAATACCTGCTCCTTGAGCTTGTGACATATCAGAGAATACCTTTACGAGAGGAATACGATTTGCCAGGGTCATCCCGACGTCACCACCTGAAACAGCCGATTCAATTGCATCAGTCGTCACCAGTCCTGCTGAGGCACTCACTGACAAACTAACTCCATCACGAGAGAAATAATTAGTGTGTTGGTGCGGCTCTACGAGCCTCTGATCGAATTGTGTCGTAACCTCACCGTCTACATCCGCTTGAATTCCACGTAAATGCAAGCGGCTTCTCGCTTCAAGGTTTAAGTTTCTACCTATGCAAAATAAGGGTACCGTGGCTCTTGTTGTGGACCATTCTGATGTCGACCAAGTCATTGATGTAGGAGTAAAGGAGAATCCGCTGCTTTCATTATGTACCGTTTGGTGATTACTTACGATACCCAACTCACGAGCAGATCTCATAGTCCCATCTTTTCCGGTACCAAATATACCTTCCCAGTGAATATCGCCGATTCTAGATCGAACGTCGAAGTTTCCTTTTTCACTAAACGCACCACCTTGCATAACGTCGACATCACGCTTTACACTATGAGAAAATGCACCGCGACTTCGGCTTGAAACAAATTCGCTATACAGTGATTTTTCGTTAACTTCACCCGCAATGATCGCACCGTCATCTACACAACTGACAAAAGATCCAAGGCTAGAATACTTTCCTGTGATATCAAAATGCAGTGTTCCCTCCGAGCGTGTCATTGCTGGCATCAATACCCTACGAACAGAGGCTCCTTCCGTCACGCCAAACCCGCCATCTCCTGTATCATAATGGTGCAAGGAATCGGTAACCATTGCTTTTTGGAGGCACTCACCCGCCTTAATACCTAAGTGTTTTTTAGCATGAAGGCGTGCACCCTCTAATGTGACTTTGTCATAGTCAAGAAAGGTGAACTCTCCATCAAAATTACCGATAGAGTCCTGTGTGTTGAGCTCCCTAATACGTGTCCAAGTACTCCAGAAATCACTGCATGCATATTCCTCACGGGTTTTTCTCTGGCGATTTGAGACTTTCCAGTTAAGCCCCTTCATCCGGTTCAATTCTTTTGAACTGCAATTTCCCCCTTTCTGAATGTAACTCACCTTACGCAGTAGACTCTTGAAATAGAAATATTTTAAATATATTCTCTCGCCCCTAAATCCTATTTGGAGGGCTTCCATGAGTAACGAACTTCTGGATATTTACACCGACTACTTGATTTGCCAGAATCAATACG
>JBCDHL010000091.1:0-7102 GCA_038750095.1 Chlamydiota bacterium | reverse complement strand
CTTTTGAAGGGTATGAAAAAAGTGTTTCAGAAGCTTTGGCTGATGCAAAAAAAAATCTTCTAAAACAATCAACTCCAGAAGAAAGAAATACTCAGACCAAAAAATTATTGGAAATTGTCCATGGGAGTAGAGAAGATGTTGAGCTACATATTGCTAGATTTTCTATTCCTGACACAAAGGAAAAAATTCTTAACAGAATTCAGGACATTTTCGATGAATTTGAGGATTTAGATCTTTCAGAAGAGAGGAAAAGAGTTGAAACGATTGAAGTTGAGACAGAAAAACTTCTTCTCGACAAGGGTAAGGAAGAGCTAATGCAAGTCATAGCTTCACAACTCGACCGATTACAGGAAGTCGATACTGAAATTGAGAAAAAGTACTTCGTTCGACTGATTCAGCATGAGTACGAGGAATTCATCAGCGTTGTCACAAAACTACAAGTCGATGGACCTTCTCTTAATGATGAGTTGTGCTATGCCAAAGATCGAATGGAAGGAAGTAAAGAGCGCATTGAAGGGATCGGAACGGAGTTTTCACCAACCTCCTTAAACATAGCGTCTCAACTTCAAATCACCAAGAAAGGAACTCTCAACACTTTTGCTTACACCTTAAAAGAAGCCTACATCAAGTATGGAGCTCATACAATAGAGAGTACTATTCAGCTTCTACCATTTTGTGCAAGATTGGGAGGGTTTGAGGGAATAGGTGCTGAAGAAAAAAGAGCCCTTGCACTCCATCATGAGATGCTTGTGGAAAAAGCAAAGAAAGATCTCACATGGGGAGATAATCATCATAGTTCCAAAGTTCCCCCCATTCTTCCCGAAGAAAAAATTGAAAAAATTATTGATAAACATTTGGAGTTAGCTTCGAGGTCTATTTATCTTGCGTACGCAGAACAAAGAATTCGAAAATATTTGAAGTTCTGGATGCTCAGAAAAAGTTTTGAGGGAGATTCAGAAAAACAAAAGAAGCTTATCGAGGAGAGAACTGAAGTTATTATTAGTCAGGTGAAAAGAGATCTGTCAGAGTATTTGGCTGAACACGTTCCGCCAAAAGTCAATATCAGTGAGAAAGGTGCAAAAGTGTATGGAGATTTTACTGTCAATGAATACAAAATAGAAGGTATAATTACCGAACATATCGAGAAGCTTCACTCAATTTGTAAGGGTATATAACCTTTCATAGAGTTCTTCATATTGGGGAACAATTTGGTCGGCTGAAAAGAACATCTTCGCTCGTTCCATCGCTTTCAGACTCATTTCATGGTGCAATTGGTCGTTTGTTAATATTTTCAATGTCTTATCCGACAGTGCATTGATATCACCACATGTTTCCAAGTAGCCGCATTCTCCATCTATCACAACTTCAGGTACACCTCCAACTTTGGAAGCCACTACAGGAACTCCGTAAGACATCGACTCTAATGCTACCAGTCCAAAACTCTCCTGTTCACTTGGAAGCAAAAAGAGGTCACTACAAGAAATATAGGGATCAATCTCCCGAGAAACACCCAAGAAATGGACAGACTTTTCAAGTTCCTGTTTCTGGATATAGCGGCGTACAGCATTAATGTCAGGACCTGTACCAAGGAGCAATAACTTACTGGGAATTCTTTCTTTGACACGCTCAAAGATGTGAATTACATCGATCACGCGTTTCACTGGACGGTAGTTTGAGGCATGAACAATTAATTTCTCTTCTTCGGTAACAAATTCATGGCGAAGTGTGCGGTTATTCAGATATTCGTTTTTGGGAATAAAAAAATTGTAGATCGTTTCAATTGGGTTTGCGATATTAAATGCCTCTTGGGTTTGGTAACGTAAATTATCTGAAACAGCTGTAACGGCATCACTTTTTTCAATGCTGAACTTAACAACTTGGTAATAAGCACGATCTATCCCCACGAGAGTAATGTCTGTACCATGGAGAGTTGTTACAACACTAGGTTTATCCCTATGATTTTCAAGGATCTGTTTTGCAAGAAAAGCACTTGTCGCATGGGGGATCGCATAGTGAACGTGAAGGATGTCAAGTTGATGGCATTCAGCTACAGAGGCAATTTTAACTGCAAGAGTGAGTGCATAATCTGGGTATTGAAAAAGATCGTACTGGTTAATCTCAACTTCATGAAAATAGATATTTTCCTCTTCAAGTCGTAATCGAAAAGGGAGGGCGTAGGTGATGAAATGGACTTCGTGGCCTCGGTTTGCCAACTGATGACCTAACTCTGTTGCAACGACACCGCTTCCGCCAACTGTTGGATAGCAGACGATTCCAATCTTCATACGGGTTTCCTCTATTGCAAATTCTTTTCTCTTACCCTACACTTCGGTATAGATGGATGCAAGTATTAGAGAGTTACCCTTGTCAAAAAGTTTGAAAAAAAAGCGACAAAAATTCGGTCTTCCTCCTGGGGCTTTGGTACATGTAGGGGATAAGCCAGATCAGAAAGTAAAATTGACGCTGATTGACTACAGTGAGACCAAAATTTTACAGCGCAATAACCTTTCTGTTGAAAGCTGCCTCAGTTTTATGAATAAACCGACAGTGACGTGGATCAATGTAACTGGTATTCATGATGCTAAGTTAATCAGTGAGTTCGGGAGCCGTATCGGTCTGCACCCTCTGATGTTAGAAGATATCATGAACACCACCCAACGATCGAAGCTTGATGACTACAAAGACACCATTTTCATTGTACTAAGGCTCCTTAAATTTGACGAAAAATATAATCGTGTGAATGACGAACAGGTGAGTTTGATACTAGGCAATAAGTTTGTTATTTCATTTACCGAGACGAGTGATGATGTTTTTGCACCGGTATTTCAACGCTTGCACGTTACAAATAGTCGCATTCGAAAACGTGGGCCGGACTTTTTGTGTTACTCTCTTGTAGACAGTATAGTGGATCATCATTTTGTCGTACTAGAGCATGTGGATGAACAACTCGATACACTTGAAGATGAACTTATCCACCATCTCTCAACGGATACCCTTCAAAAAATTCAGCACAAAAAGCGAGAAATTACAGCCTTAAGAAAAGCTCTCTGGCCTCTTCGTGAAGTCATCAGCAGGTTTCAACGACTAGATACTCCTTTAGTGAGGGAAACGACCCGATTGTATTTACATGACGTATATGATCATAGCATCCAAGCCATGGAAACTGTTGAGAGTTTTCGAGATATCTCAGGGGGACTACTCGATATGTACATGTCAACAATGAGTCAGAAAATGAATGAGGTCATGAAAGTACTTACACTCGTTGCCACTATCTTTGTACCACTGACTTTTATCGCTAGCCTCTACGGAATGAACTTTAAAAATATGCCTGAAATAGACTCTGATTGGGGGTATTACGGAACTCTCTCTGTGATGTTTTCCATTGCCTTCGCCATGATGCTGTATTTCAAAAGAAAAAAGTGGATCTAATTTTTTTTAAATAAATAATTTTGTTTGAAAATTCATTTGTTTTTTCTTCGTCGGGTGTCTAATGGTGAGATTTTTATGAATTAAAGCGATGCTATTTCCATTGTATTGATGGGTGGATCCATACTTTCTGTCACCGACAATGGGGTGGTCGATATGTGCAAACTGGACGCGTATTTGATGATACCTTCCAGTTTCTAATTCGATCGATACTCTGGTTACATTGTTTTTTACTTCAATCACTTCGTAGTGTAACCGAGCGAGCTTAGCTTTTTTTGTATCTTTGGAAACGACCATACCGAAGTGGTTATCGTGAATAAGGTAATTTTCTAGCGTGCCCTTATCTTTCTCCAATCTGCCAAATAGAAGGGCTTCGTAATGTTTCCTGGTAGTATGTTCACGTATGTCTGCGTTTAGCCTGACAAGGGCTTTACTGGTTTTGGCGAAGAGAACAATTCCACCGACAGGTTTGTCGAGACGATGTACCGCATGAAGATAAACATTGCCTGGCTTGTTGTCTCGTTTTTTGAGGAAATCCTTACAGAATATTTCTAGGTTAGGTTGTTCTGTGCCACTTGGTTGTGTCAGTATTCCAGGAGCTTTGTCAACGACTAAGATATGATTATCTTCGTATAAAATATCAGGCTTCATGATTTAGTCTTCGCTGTCTCAGGGCCTCATACATGAGTAGAGTCGTTGCTGTTGCGACATTCAGTGAGTCGGCAATACCACACATCGGAATGCGCACCTGTATGTCTGCTTGATCCATCCATACGTCAGATAGGCCAAGCTGTTCTGTTCCGACAGCAATGGCAAGTGGTTGTGTCATGTCAACTTCTGTATATTCTACTGTTGCGCTAGGTGTAGCTGCGAGTATCTTGATATTTTGGTGCTTCAACCAGTTGATGGTTTCTGGGCTTTCACTTTCTATTATCGGTACATTAAACAGTGCTCCAACACTAGCACGAACAACGTTTGGGTTGTGGATGTCTGTACAGCGGTCACAAACAATCAAGGCATCTAAATTTACAGCATCGGATGAACGAAGGATTGTGCCAAGGTTTCCGGGTTTCTCAATCGCTTCTGCAACGATAAGAAAAGGTGAGGGGGTATTTATGATTTGTTTTTCGAGGTCTTTTAAAGATAGGTGAGATTGTGGGGCTATCGCAATAAGACCGTCAGGGCGGTCGCGGTAGGACATTTTTTGAAAGACCTGTTTTGAGCATGAAAGCACAGTGGCGCCTTGACTGCGGATGCTGTCGATGAGAGAGAGCTCGTTTGTGCCCAGAAATAATTCGGGACAGATCATCAATGTTTCGATGGGATGATTTCCTTGTTTCGCACGAAGTAGTTCTCGGTAACCTTCAATCAAAAACAGTCCGGTTTTTTCGCGATCACGTCGATCACGCAGTTTTACAACAAGTTTGACTTTCGGATTCTGCAAACTGCTAATATCGGTCTGGCTATCCATTGATGTACCACCTTGCGAAAGCACCACTTGGAAGAGGAAATCCTTCTCCCTCCAGGAACATTTCACCCTTAGAAGTGGAGCCTCCCAGCCCTTGTACAGTCTGCTCTAACAAGTGATGGAGTACTGTAGGTGTGTAGCCAGGGGTGTGGCAAGAAAGCATGATAAAGAGCGGAGATTCTGTCAAAAGTTCGCGACAAGTTTGTAACAGTGGAACGATCTCTTCCTCAATTTTAAATAGCTCTCCTTTTGAACCACGACCAAAGGTAGGGGGGTCGAGGATGATGGCGTCATAGCGGTTTTCTCTTTTAAGTTCTCGCTTGATGAATTTATTGACATCATCGGTAATCCAACGTATGGGGGCTTCACCTAGATCATTCAGTTCTGCATTCTCTCTAGCCCATGCAACCATTCCTTTCGATGCATCGAGGTGAACCACTTGAGCGCCAGCTCTAGCAGTAGCAAGAGTAGACCCTCCCGAGTATGCAAAAAGATTCAAAATCTTTATTGGCTGATCTCGCTTCGAGTTTTCATGCTTGATGATATCTTGTGCCCAGCGCCAAAAGTGCTTTTGTTCTGGGAAAATGCCGAGGTGACCGAAATCTGTCGGGCTTAGTTGAAACACAATATCCGAGACAGTAATAGTCCATTTATCGGGAAGAGCTTCTATATTTGCCCATTTTTTGTTCTCTTCCCGGGTAAATCGGGCATGTGCTCTTTTCCACTGGGCCAGCGGTTTTTGAGGCAGCCATGCAGCTTGGGATGCAGGGCGTTCAATCACATATTTTCCGAAGCGCTCTAGCTTTAACCCATTGCCACTATCAATAAGTTGGTAAGTTAAATTTTCCATAGCAACATTGTATTAGAAATACAATTTAAAATCAGCTGAAATTAATTCAAAATTCCGTAGATTTATAATTAAGGAAAGGTTTAAAATTTTGGATTTCATTCAGTATAAAAAGGGTATCCAATGGATTTAGCAGCAGTGTCTCCAGGAGAGCTTTCTCCATATTTTCAAGCTCAACTTTCTAATAATCAAGTAAACCGGAATGACTCTGAAATTGAAAATGACGTTGATTTTTCAGAGGAAAGTAATACTTGTGAAAAAGTTCAACGAGTAGGAAAAAACTGCTTTATCGTTCTTGGAGGTGCTTTGGCTGGTACTGTAGTTGGTGCTCTCGAGGGGTTCGTGGCTGGAGTACTTTCATCTTCACCAGTGATTATTATGGATGGTTTTCATTCTGATGGATTTGCTTTTGCTTGGACTATGGGCTTTACATGTATTGTATCTGCATTGGGTATGGTTGGAGGTGGAGCTGTGTCAATAGAGTATATCAACCGTGAAAAAGATGAAGATGATGAAGAAATACTAGTCCAAAACAGTAAATTTGACGACTAGCCCCATTTCCCAAAAATATACCGAACGGTATAAAAGGTTAAATCTGATGAGCGGTACTTCCTCCGCCCTTATCATTACGATTATACCGGTTTTCTGGGTAAACGTTTTCGATATACTCTTTCGCTAGTCGACCGAGATTAAGGGGGGGCGATGATGCCGAAAGTGAAATCTTCGGTTTCTTCATTCCAAATCGTGTGGATAGGTCTTCCATTTTTTCTTTTAATTGAGGGAGAAGTGTTCGCTTTGATTCCCTTATTTGAGGAGCTAAAAGATTATGAGTTATGTGAAAGTGATAAATTTACCATAAGTTGAACTCAAGGGTTACGATTTTGGAGGGTTGGTTTGGATATTTACCAACATTAAAGCATGTGCAATTCTCCACATTGTCCGAATGTAAGCGCTTACCAATTTCTTCAGAAATTCTTATATTGCTCATTGATGTTTGGTCATTATCGACATAGAAGTAAGTGATTAATTTAGCTATAAGTCCGCTATTTTTGATTTGTTGGACTGGTGAAAGCATTGTAAGGTAATCTTTAAGGGGAGGGGTTCTTTATCAGAGTAGGAGAAGTACATTTCATAAGATAACCTATGAGACCAAGTGCAATTGTTGAGACAGCTAGTATTTTCCATAAGATAGTTGTTGGAGAAGAAGGATCTTGTTTCGCGGTCACATCAATAGTGTTGTCAAATCTTTTATTGATAGTCACAGTTCTATTATGATAAAAACCTTTTCGCATGGGTGTTAAAAGCCAATCAGCAGTTTTGGAGAATGAACTTTTATTACAAATATTACCCTCGACAAGTAT
>JBCDHL010000090.1:0-7118 GCA_038750095.1 Chlamydiota bacterium | reverse complement strand
GCTGTCCAAAAGTGTGAAATTGTAAGAAAGGGTCTAGGATGCTACAACTTGAACTATACGTAAGAAAGGTGGTAATTTGCTATGGATAATTGGAATACTACGACTGATCGCACAAAGTAAGTTGAAGGTGAAGGGAAGGAAGGGTGATGGAGTTCATAATCCGTAGAACTTTTCACTCCGAAGCCTCTTTTATACCAAAAAGTCTGCAACCTTCACTATAACCCGCCTCGAGAAAAAGAAACCCGAAGCTACTTAAAAAAAAAGGGAAAAGGTGAATGTAATATATGACATGTCAGCTATGCTGACATGGACACAGGCAAGCGGGAAACTTCCCGCCTAAATGTCAAAACCTACTACTGGCCCCGCATGGAGTCTGAGTCTATTTAAAGACCAACTCCAGCCGGTAGTCATTCGATAACTTTACTCGTTAATCTTAATCTTTACCCTTTTTACTCAACCTCATTAAAAACACCGTTCACCATCCATTACATGGTAGCACCGTTTACTCGAAGCAGAAACATTTCTGACTAGACTGAGAATACTCGTTGAAAGGCAAACCCCCGTCAGTTCGTACTCGCTACCCCGAAGCATACGAAAACTAGCTAGACTGAGAATACTCGTCGAAAGGCAACCCCTGCTAGAAACTATTCTACAAAACTTTTACTCATACCTGCATTTTTTTCTTCTCAACGTAAATTGATAACCTAGAATGACAAACAAAAACAGAGCTAGACACAACCAACAACAAGCTCGTAACGCCAACCAAGGTCAAACTCCTGCAACTTCAAGTCCCCAACCGCAGGAGGTTACGCTTCCACAACAAGTCCAGCAAAAACATACTCACCCACCGGACCAAGAAAGCCCTCTTCACCCACAAAACGATAAAAATACTGCAGAAACGCCCATTGGATCCTCTTTCTTTCATCAAAACCTAACCAACTCACCAAACCAAAACTTCGCACCGACAGAAAAGCATGATATCCACCGAGATAATTTTTCTCAACCTGTTCATACCTGTCAGCCAATCTCCCCTAGCAGTGATGGAAAATTGTCGAATTCTTCAAACGTTGAAGTTAAAAGAATTTTGCAATTCCTTCTTCGTCCGCGAGACCTAGAAGATGGTGACACATGGCCATGCAATAGAATTAGAGAATATACACAATACTTAAGCCCTCCAAACAAATCAATTGACATACCGCCGTCTTTCATTGATTTCCTAGAAACCGACTTCAGATTCTACAAAGTATTAACCGAAAGAACTGACCATATTAGTTATTAAATATCAAACGAAGAAGTTTATAGACTCCACGAAAACTGGCTAAATGTCCTTCAAAGAATCCTCACCGTATTCTGCCGTATGCAAAGACCTAGAAGCCATTGAGCCAAGATCAAAAATATCATCGACTGCCTCGGAGGATACGATATTATCGGAATGACCGTCGATTCACCGCCAATTCCGTCGGAAATACAAAATGAAAGAAAGAACAGTCATAATTACGAAAATAAGTATGAACATAAAGCAAATTCTCACTGCAACGAAGGAAACAAAATCCCAATCGACTACATAATTATCCACCAAACAATCACTATAAAAACTTCAATAGAATGAACTTATATGAACAAAGAAAAGTAGATAATCAAAATTCATATCAGACAATACCGAATAACAAATCGAATAACGACCAATTCAAGTTTAGCTCACATGCATATGGTAATCTACAGGCTAACAGTTCAAATTATCAAGGCCACGCAGTCCCTCCAATCTACCATCATGGACATCCACAAAATAAACACCAAAATAAACAACCATGCCAACATAATAATAACAACAACCACATACCACAACACCACAATTTCAACAATAATCATCAAGAACAACTAAACGATCAGCAAAACGAAACTAATTTTCAACAAAAATACCAACAAATGGACATATCCAAGTCTATAAATATCATGACCAACCTGTTTCCCGATAAAGACAGACCAAATGGGGATGATGATGAACCATTTATGCATCGGCTTCAACCAATCATTAATCAGCTATATCAATCTAATATACCAACTGAACATCAAGTAGGAGCAGTTCTCTCTGTATTAAAAGGTCATGCACGGGAAACTGCTTTTCAAATATACTTTCCTCAAATGCAAATCGATCAATTCATTCATGAACTCAAAAGCCGTATACTATTTGATCATAACGTGGAGTAGAGACGTATAAACGCTTGGGATAATATCAAATTTGAATTCTTCCGAGACTCCTCGTCCACAACAAGAAAGGCAACTTATGCTTGTATATCTCATGTATTTGCTCACTATAAGGACTTACCAACTTTTATGCAGAACGACAGGTTCTTATTGGAAAGATTAAGAAGCATATTCCGTCTGGAAGAATGGTGCAAAACTCTGTACGAGAAATCAATACAAAATCAATCTTCTAGGGATTTTTCAGAACTCCTCAAAACAGCAGCCTCAAACTATGATGACTCAAAATCTTTTAGAACAACTACCACACTACATGTTCAACCAGACTCGACTAGACCCAATAACATGGAAAATACTACACTAGTTGCATCATTCTTTTCAAAAACTCCACCTCCATCCAATAACCGTCGACCATTTCGATTCCGAAGATATAACCGAAATAATCGCGCACCTCGCAACAGACGCTTCAACGGTAGATACCGCTCGTTCCAGCATCGTCAAATGAAACCTCGTTGTTATCTTTGTCATTCCGAAGGTCATTTATCACCTGACTGTCCAGAAAAAGAAAAATATCGAAACCGTCTTACTCATTTGAGCAATGTGGGTATCGCAGCTCAATCAATAATCGACAAGTTAGATATAAATTTCAGTGAAGATACCGACGAAATAGCAGATTACTTGGTTGAAACAGGATTAATAGACGAAGATGATCTAGAATATCCCGATTTCGATGACTGGATTTGTGAAATACTGGACATTGCAGATGAATCATCACAGCACCAACAACCACACTATTTCAAATTCTCCATTACAGAATTATCCCAAGCCATGTACGAGCTCAACACATTTGCTGTCTTCGCTGTATTCCAACACCTACTTTTAGATACAGGAGCACCAAAAACTCTTTGCGCTATCGATTGGTTAGAGCGCGCAAACTGGAAATCTGTTCTAGATGTCGCACTACCTCCAAATTTTCGACCCTTCCGATTTGCAGGAAATCCAATCAAAGCTCTGAAACTCTCCTGTCTAGTTGCAGAAATAACATCAATGGATGGAAAACGCCACATATTCCGACAAGCAGTGTTTGTACTGCCACCAACCCCAATACCTTTTCTAATTGGACTCCAAATTGCAAGAAAGCTAGCATTCAACATCAACCTACGAGAAAACAACGGAAGTCACCTTAATGTCACAACATGGAATACAAACTTTCATCTTGTCGTGAATTCACATATATGGATACAATTTACACCGCTAAACAAGGATCCCGAAACTAATGTTTCATGGAAACCACTGATTAATGACGCACTCCATTCTGAAGATTCCAACAGCAACTTTTGCCTACCAGTTTCATTCAGAGTTGAAAATAAGTCGAACAAGAATTTCATTTTACCACCATGGGAACGAGAAGGATGGCAATCAAATATGACTCCTGATAACATTCAACGATTACATGAAAATCTAAGACACCCATCACCATCGTCTATGATTGACTTATTCCGACGTCAAGCAGCTGATAGAAGACTACCACCAAAATTACTAGCAAAAATTAATGAAAGAAGCGCAGCATGTAAACCATGCGCAGAACATGCATCCATACCTAGGACTCCAAAATTGGCAATACCTCCGCCTGCAACTCCAAATATAGCTGTCACGTTGGATGTTATGCATCATACCATTAATGGAAAACACGTCCACATATTGGTTATTCTAGACACTGGCGATAAACTTCTTCGTTTAGTACATATCGAAGATGATTCAGCAAAAACATCATTTGAACAATATGTTAGACGATGGATATCAATATTCGATGCTCCTATCTATACCGTAGTTGACAGAGGCACAAATCTTGCTGCAACTTACATGGTCAATAACTTACATAGATTCAATTCACAGCTCATATCTATTCCTACTGAAGCACCATGGTCCCTTGGACATAACGAACGTTCACATAGATATATTCACTCCGCAATCGACAAGATTCTATGTTTCGATCAAACTCTTACCATCAATATGCTACTTTCAGAGGTAGAAATGGCATGGAATTTTTCACAACACGCCAGCAGAGAAATACCTCATTTAAACCGATTTGGTGTGATGCCTCGAATCATTGAAGAAGGAAATCCAACAACACTGCACCAACGTATATCAATCATGGAACTTGTCCGCTCTGAAACCGATCATATAAGAACAAATAATCTCTTAAGGAGAGCATTTAGTCCATATCATCGTTACGATCGTACACTTCGCATTTTTAGCCCAAATCAAAAAGTATGGTTTCATAGGAAAAAGCACGGCTGGCGCCAAGGAATCGTAGCCCAAGTAAATAACCCATCAATATTGGTGAAATTCGGTAATAGAATTTTCCCCACACACGAAACAAGAGTAAGACCATATTACGAAGAATACGCAATTCCACCAGAGATACATAGCCATGACGACGAATCTATCGATTTACCCGAATTCAACGTACCTGAAATAACACCACCAACTAACACTCAAAATGAAATAGAAGAATCTCAATCAAATATAGTTTCGACAATATCACACAATAACTTCTCAGTAAGTTCACATCAAACAACAAAATCTTGTCTTATCGAAATAGAAGACCACCTTACAATAGAGATAGATCCATCCGAAAATGGAATTATTGATTCAGAACACGTACGATTATTACCATGCTCATCGTACATAGAAAGTGAAACAATCGATATACCCACCTTCATAACATCAGTTCAACCAGTCAAAAATCTAAAGAAATTACCCCAAGATGACCAAAACGCATTTCAAAAAGCCAAAGAAGAAGAAATCAAATTTCTCATCGACAAAGATGTGGTAAAACCTATCCATATATCCAGTATATCAGATGCACAAGAAATTCAAATTCTAAAGTGGGTTCTACAAATAAAAAGGAACCCAACAGCTGCACTGAAAATACGACATCGTGCACGTCTGGTCAGTGCCTCAAGTATATCAACACTTCGTCACAAAGTATCAGGAAATGCCCCAACTATTGGCTTAAGCACAATCCGTATTGTTATATCTATAGTACCAACGTGGGATAAACAACTTCGATTGAAAAACGACAAAATGGTTGTACAAGTCCGAGATATTACCAAAGCATACTTACAAGCTAACCCATCGCAACGACTTATCGCTTATGAACCCCCTCCAGAATTCTTCACTCTATACCCAGAAATGTTGAATCATGTGTGGCTAGCTATCAAGCAATTATATGGTGATGTTGAAGCTGGAAGACACTGGCACCATACATTCATCCCCTGGTTATGCGAAAACATTTTCAAAATGAAAAAAACATATGTGATCTATCACTTCTTTACGATGCGGAAATACCGCCTTAATAGCTCTATGTACTGATGATATCTTATCAATGATCCCTGAGTCCCTTTTAGCAGAAGAAGAAAAGATTCCAGCCAAATTCACTGCCAGTGAAGCGCAAAAACCACCAACTGATTTTAAAGGAATGGACATGATGCAAGATGGTTCCACCATTACACTATCTCATAAATCATATATCCAAAACATAGAAATTTCTGAAAAAACCCCAAATACTACCAAGCCTGAATTAGACAGAGCAATTACTAAAGAAGAACACAAAAAGTTGCGATCAACAGCTGGAAAACATGCATGGATAGCTACATGCACTTCTCCTTCATACTCTTTCATGGCTAGCGTATCATTACAACAATACAGTGATCATCCGTCAATTCCTTTGTCCACGCTACTCTATAGTATCGATTCATTATCTCAAGCTAAGCTCAATGGTCCATCCTCTTTATCCTACGTTCCTCTGGATGAACCTTCCATTCACTTACGCATATATGCTGATGCAGCATTCCAAAACCTCGGCACAAAACATTCTCAAACTGGTTACGTTATTTACCTCGCAGACAAGCACGACAACGTCAATCTCGTTCACTGGCACAGCTCAAGAGCACCTCGAAGACCATTTTCAACAGAACAGGCTGAACTAATGGCATTAGATTCTGCTTACAGAGCAACCGAAAACATATTAACCGACAGGTACCTGTTGTTTCATACAAAGACTGCGACACTCTCTGGAAAAACCTTATGAAAGATACTGTTCCAACCCTACCAGAAGTGGGGTATCGGTGTCGCGTATTTACTGAGGGTCGTATTCATTCATCTTGTTTGATAGAAGGAATTCATAACCCATCTGATGCTATGACTAAGAATAAACCCAACAACACACTCCTTCAGTCTATTCGTACAAACAAGCTGGTAACCCCTGTGAAACGTGTATTCATGTTACAAACATGCCCCTTCAGACATTGTCCATGGATCCCAACATCTAATGTACCCATGTCCAATGACCCATGCCCAGCTATTTCTACCTAGTCTGAATCCATGTACCTCCCCGGTCAACCATACGCGTTTATACTTGAACCCATGACACTATCCGTGGACCTATCTAACAGACAATAATCCAATAGGATTTACAAGTATACGTAGGGACCCGTTCAGTACAGTAGAAAGACATTTCATTCTACAGTAGCGCTGTAATAGAGGACACGGGTGGCAACAAAAAAAATGTTTTTTAATTAATTATAGAAGGGGGGGAATGATGTGAGAATGATTGAACACTAACATTGTCAGGTTGATTGTTTTGATTGGTTGATTGAATTGGTATTTTTGGTTGTGTAAACACTACCCTCGAGATCCCATTAGTTATTATCGTCCAAGTCAGGTTTTCCACGTGAATCCAAATATCGAGGTCAGCTAATTTCAATGTTGTCCAACAGTGAGAAATTTGTAGATTTTCCGCAGCTGACAAAGTCTCGAGAAACAATCTACACCTGTCGCATTAAATACAGCAATGCGTTGCTTCCTCGTGACAACTAACATGGACATACTTGTCGGTAAATACGGAGAGG
>JBCDHL010000089.1:0-7162 GCA_038750095.1 Chlamydiota bacterium | reverse complement strand
TATAACAATAGTCATTGAAAATTCACCCTGAAATATTATAAAGCATGAAACATCTTACATAAAATTAAATTAAAACTCAATCTTTAAGAGATATTTAAACGGTCATAGTAAAATTTAGAGAATAATTAATATCTTAGGAAGATAATAAAATGAATAGAGGTTATCTAAACAGTCTGATTCTTCTCGGAATGAGTCACCTCCTCATCGACCTGATTTTGGGTGTTTGGCCGATCTATAAAACGATTATTGGTCTTGACGTGGGAGTAGCGAGCCTGATTGCCGGTGTATGCCTCGTTGTTGGAGAGGCGGCGCAACTTCTATTTGGATACTTGGGAACACGTCTCTGCTGTAAAAAGATGGTTCTAATAGGCCTCTGCTTAGTTAGTGGAATTGCGGTATTGGCGCATGTTAACACATACCCCATGATCTTCCTGATTATCCTTCTAGTCTATCTTGGCTCTGGAGCTTTCCACCCATCAGCCACAGGTATCCTCGGTCAGTGGTGTGAAAATTCTCAAAGTCTATTTATTACCCTCTTTTATACCGGAGGAACCATAGGTGCTGCGTTGAGTCAAATGGTCTTTTCGTGGTCATGGTCATTTTTTCAGGGTGAAACCCTAATATTTTTGGTTCCTGTTATCATCATGGCCATCTGGCTCTGCACACATAACTTCCAAAAGATCGCTACTGTTCGCGACAAACCCTCGGTAAAAGAGATATTAAAGATGCTACAACCGAATGGGGCTTCTCTTGTGTCGATATTCGCCATTCAAGTGATCGTGCAGACATTAGTTGTCGCTCTAATGTTTCTCCTGCCCGATTTACTGAAAAGCCGCCAGTGCCCAGATTGGTTGATTTATGGTGGTGGGGACTTCTTTTTTGTGATCGGAGCGGCAATATTTGGTCTCATATCGGGTTATCTTTACCGGCACTTTTCGTTCCACCAACTACTGATGACTGCTTCTATCGTCAGTGCTACTAGTCTATACCTCTTTCTTCTACTTCCCAAATTGTCGGTATTGCCGATGACCGCTTTACTGTTAACGATGGGTGGTGGGCTAGGCACTGTAGCGCCCATCATTTTGGTCAAAAGTGGAGAATTAGTCCCGAAGGAAATCCGTTCTTTGATAGGAGGAGCATTCATGGGTGGAGCAACCTGTTTTGCAGGTATAGGCATTGCAGGAGCAGGACTTCTAACCCATTTTTTTGTTAATGACCCTATTGGGTCAACACTTGCGGTAATGGGAAGCCTGCTATCACTTGTCTTCCTCATTCTATTGAGGACTCAGCAGAATAGTGCTGTACCTATTCAGAATCTATACCGATAGTGTTTCAAAATTTGGTTTTTGGCAAAGAGAAAGCTCTCGTAGATGGGATATCGTAAGTCGATGAATATTAATCAATATTGTTCGACTTACGATATCCCAGATACGAGGCTTTCTCAAAGCCAAAATTCCAGATTTTGAAACACGATCGGTATATACCAATGACTTATAAAAGCGAGGCACCGATCCACCATCTTCTACTCTCGCTCCTATATTTCAAATCTTCCTGATATTCCAAACTTGGGTCCTGTTTCGATAAAAATTTAATCTGGTGCTTTCCATACTTGCTCATACCCAGATATAAGGGAAAACATACCTTGTAATTCGAGGAGTCACAAATAAATTCACGTATTTCTTCATCCAGCTTATCGGGCAAGCACCAAAATATAAAGATATCTGTTCTTGTATCGAACAATACACGGATTTTAAATGTTCGAAAAAGACCAACCATCCTCTTCACGTCAAAATATCCATCAGAACCAAACTTCTCCTTAAAAAATTCCTTATTTTCCTCACTCCAAGGATCCAGAAAAACGGTAGACTTATTATAGGCTAGGCTGCCCGCAAGGACTGAACCAAAAATACCCATTGACACCAATATCACTTTAACTTGAGATCTGTATGATGAGCGACCGAAATAATTGTCAGAAGCCTTTAACTCACTAGACTTTTTTTCGATTAATGAAGATTTACGGTCAGGTTTACATTGACGTGAATTAAGAGTACTTGAAAACAACCTCATCGTTCTAGTTTCATGAGGCTTTAGAGCTAAATTATAATTTCTTGGAAAAAAGAAATAGAGCGTATGCCTCTTCACCAAATGAACCACCATTATCTCACTCCACAATCGCTATAATAAGTACCCATACTAGATTTAAATGATTTTCTTCAACTGCTCCGAGACATACTATTCTATCTTCGAGGTACGATTTTGGAAAGACAAACATCTGAATACTCCCAGTAAAAATGCAAACATACATTTTCCTCAACGTAAAATTTACACGCATCTACAAAGTCGAGAGAACTAAAACACAACGAGATGATATTCTGGAGACCATTGAGGATTAAGAATCCAATGAGGAATCATTTCTAATTCTGCCATTCCTCGACAAAGAGCTAACGCTCCAACAATAACTCCACACAACCCAATGACTGTATTGTAATGCTTCTTGGCATGCTGTAGAAGATGGCTTGCTTTCATTGCCAAAAACAGAGAAGGTGATGTCAACAAAGCAAAGGCAAAACCATTGATAAAACCTGTTATAGCCCCTCCATATAAGGCACAGGCAGAGAACACAATAATAGTCTGCCCACAAGGTAGTGAAACGGTAAAAAATCCAAAAAGAAACGTCGTCCATAGGGTGTCTTTGAGAAGTAATAGCGACAAACGCTGACTAATGGGAGACACTTTCTGCGCAAACCAGAAGCTTCCCGGAAATTTCCATTTCATCAAGTGAGAAAGTCCTACCAACATGATCCCCACACCAAAAATAAAACTCGCAATTGCAGGGACTTGGTATGCCTTTAAGATGACTGCAATCACAGTCCCCAGACCTCCAGCCATGGCGCCTGCCAAAGCAAAGGATAAAAGCCTTCCCACAAAATAGGCATAGCGATACCGATGCTGGCCAATCATCATGACTAAAGGACCACACATCCCAATACAATGGAGATTCCCAAAGAGATAAATCGGTAACATCGTAAGGAGAAGGGTCACTCGTTTTCACCACGATCTTTGTTTTTTTCAGAATTAACCCGCATTTCTTGAATGTTGGACATGCTCAATCCGGTAACACCGGACTTTTTTGTATGAGCGTAGTAAAGTGCGAATATGATTACCCCAATAAATATCAAGAATATCAAAACCAACGACTTCTGAAAAAGCCTATACTCGTGTACCATCCTAGACTCCAATTGACATCAAACAGCGGCACTATACCATGTCTTGTATACCAAAGTGAACTCAAAAATTGATTTCAGCAGGGATCGTGAACAGTAATGAATTTACCTTTTCCATAATTGATAAGTTTACTGTCATGTGTCACCAGAACAGAAGATGTTTCTCTGGCAGTCGCTACTAAGATTTTATCTGCAAGGTCTCCATGGATTTCACCTGGAAGGCGACTGTTTTGAATCGCAATTCTAGGTGATATATCGACTAATTCAATTTTTGGTAAATCTAAGGCGATGTTATACGATAACATGCCAGAGAACGCGTTTACGACAAGTTTGGGTAGCAACTCCTTGAAGATCTAACTTCTTAATGTATCTGTTATACTTGTAAACCACGAACCAATTGTGCTTGGGTGTTGCTCAGCTTTTTCCTTCTCACCCGGAGTGGCATTTTCGCAAAATTTTCTCATTTTAGCGACTGTTACAACTTTTTCACCTTCCCAATTCATATCCGACTCTCCATCGAGCATAGTAAACAGGGAGGCTACCGAGTCATCTGTATCATCAGGATTTGTATCTTTAGGACCTGTCCCCTCACGAATTTGTCTTTGCGACTCAAGAAAATTATTGAAAATTTTAGGTGTGATAAAGCATCCTTCTTCCAATTTTTTTGCTTTATGATTGAAAATAATGGATTTACCAAAAAGCTTTTGAAACTCTTTTTCAACAAATTTCCCCTCTTCATTCCATATCCCCGATTGTGCGACGTTACCATAGACTAAACAACTATTATTGACTGACATAAAAAAAATCCTTCTTTTGAATTTTGAAACACTATAAGCATAATACGAAAAAAGAAAAACCGAAATTTTTTTATTGATACCAATTTGCGCGAATTCGTAGATGAATAACAACCTGTTTCTAGGGCTCGTTTTTTCTTTGTATACTGAGAGGATTGATCAATCCCCACTTATTACAAAGAGCTTGATAAGTGCCATCCTCAATAATTTCTTGTAGACCTGTGTCAAACTCTTCGATAAGAAAATCGGAGAGATATGTCTGCCTTGCAACTAAACGTAATCCTTGATCATCGAGGGGAGAAGTCACAACTTTAAATCGTCCCTTATGAAAAGTATCAATATAGGTATAAGCTTGAAGAACAGGAAGAATGATGCCATCAATTCGATCGCGGTATAAATCTTCGAACGCCATAGTCATGCTGTCATAAGGTTTATAGTACGCATTATACTTGGTAATGTTGAAGTTTACATTCCCATCACGTCGAACCCCAATAATCCGATTAGTCATTCCTTTCAAAGATTCAATTTCAGAGTCAGCAGGAACAATCAACACAGGACCAACAAAGAAAAAAGGATTTGAAAAGTTGTAGTATTGATTATTTAGGGCACTAGGAGCGAGTGAGGAAATTAACGCTGCATATTCCTTCTCACTAAGCCCTTCAAACAAATAGTTTGAACTAACATTGACTAATTCGATTCTGAGGTTTTGACGTTTGGCTATAGTAGTAAGCAAATCGCTGGTAAATGCTAATACCGTTTTTTCTTTGCCCATAAGATTTAAAGGGTACCAAGTCGGATCTCTAGCAATGACATACAAATGAGTCCTGGGCACAAGTGGAGCTTGAGTACATGCTCGAATTCCTCCCCAAATGAGTATAAGGGTACATACAGCCATTAGGCTGATGCTAATTTTATTAATGGGGATGATTTTCTTCACCTGATCGAGAAGATCTTTTAATTTACTCATAATTAATTATTTATTGTAAAAGTAACGCTACCCTAAAACAGTCTTAGGGATCATTGTACTATATTTCGCCATTATTTACGTAATAGTTTATGGGATCGACCGATATGAGGTTGAAGTTTTCCATAAGGATGTTGTAGTTTTCAAATTGTATTGTTATACCAATGAAGATTAAAAATTTGAGATTTGACACTGCAAATTAAGGAGTTAAATTCATGGAGTGTAAAAAACTACAAGGCTGTTTTTTAATAGGTGTCACTGGAAAAGGATTCAGCGAAACGGGTGAAGCTTTGATCGGTAGTGTAAGCGATGACCCCTATGATATCAGAACATTCTTAAAAGCAGTCAGCTCTGAAGGTAACTTCTCCCACCTGGGTACAGAGCTGATATCAACATCGGAGCATACTTTAACGGAACGGGGATATTTTGCGAGACCAGGAGAGACTACCAGAGGTATTAATGAAGCTGGCTTGGCGTTTACATGCGCTATGGTGATAGAAAATGATGCTCTAGATACACCAAATGATTGTTATCCATATGCCAATATCACAACAGAAATGATGAATCGCTGTGAATCTGTCAACCAAGCGATAGAGCTATTTAACTCGAAAGGAGCTATTCAACCCGCCTACTCTGTTCTTCTCGCAGATGCCAATGGTGACCTAGCACATTTAGAAGTCGGTAGTTATGGAACAGTCGTTTACCATCACTATACAGCAGAAAACCCTGGTAGCGTTTTTGCTGTTAATTGCTATCTTTCAGATCTATTTACCAAATACAACGCCCCAAACACTCTGATTACCGATACCGATAACAACAACCAAGCACGCAGAAGTCGAGGAGAAGAACTTTCAGAGGAGTTTAAAGGTGAGATCAATATCGAGGTATTCATGCGTATCCTTTCCGATCATCGAAACGCAGAGCGCGATCCAATGGGAAATCCAATTCTTGAAGCATGGGGATATTCGATATGCAATCATGGAACTCGTAAAAGTGATGATTACCCACATGAAGACCTTCCCTGGGGGACAGTGAGCTCTGAAATCCTTCAACCGAAATCTAAACAATTTTGGTACGCTTATGGTTGGCCTTGTGGGGAAAAACCAGATTATGGGGATCAAATTCTTCAAGAAAATTCATGGGGAGAGTTCCGTCCATTTGGATTCAATAAAAGAAATCCAATCAATGGAGTTCATCAACTAACGACACCAGAAGGAAAATTGACAAAAACAGGAGAAGAATGGAGGGCTTAAATCGACATATCAAGCCACATTGGAAATATTCAACCCCCTTAGAAAATCGTGGTGTATTAATCGCTAGTGACTCCAACCATGAATGGATGATACCTTGGTGGTGGTACAACTACAAACAACATAACGATTATCCCGTCGCCATTATCGACCTAGGAATGTCGGAACGAGCTAAGAAATGTTGCCAAAAAATTGGAACGGTTCTTAATTACGATTACCACGACGTAGTCATTGCACCCAAGGAATTTGTTCCGGATAATCTTCAAGCAGTTTACGAAAAAAAATTCCACATAGAAAATTTTTGGAAAACTAGAAGTGCATGGTTCAAAAAACCCTTTACCATGCTACAATCTCCTTTTCATACGACCATCTGGATGGACATTGATTGCGAAGTAAAGGATAGCCTGCAACATCTATTCGAAACTCACGAATGTCAGCCTGGATTCCGCATAGCTTTAGAGGATGAAAATAGCATCGCCGAATGGGTGAAGTGCGGTATCGTTGAGAAAGGCGAAAAAATCTATAACAGCGGCGTTATCGCATATACCCACGGTCACGAAATTTTCATAGACTGGGCAAAAGAAACGATGGTTAACAACCACGTAGCAAGTGGAAGTCAAGATACTCTGCGGTTTGTTTTACGTAGGAAAGAGCACACAATTCTTCAGCTACCCAATATCTATAATTGGCGTATGAAGAAAGGAAAAAATCCAGAGGCTGTCATCATCCATTGGGTTGCAGATGGAGGTAAAAGCTATATTTCCAATCAAATAAAATCAATATTTTTTACACCAGAGTAAACTCATCTACAAATATTTTTTTTAAGTCAGAACAAGTATTGTTTGATTGCGAATTCGGTAAAGAATGAGGTTATCGTTAACGGTTGATTTTATACCAAAGGTGATTCAAAATTAGCGTTTTGGAACACGT
>JBCDHL010000088.1:0-7238 GCA_038750095.1 Chlamydiota bacterium | reverse complement strand
CTAGATTGTCATCGAACCTGGGAAACTCTTTTAATGGGAGCTATTCCTATTGTCCGAAGTTCAACACTAGATAGAATGTATGAAGACCTACCAGTGCTCATCATTGACAATTGGGAGGAAATTACCCCACAGCTTCTTAACAAAACATACGAAGAGTTTGGTAAAAATCAGTTTAATCTAAAGAAAAAGTTTTTCGATTACTGGTGGAAGAAAATTGATCAAACAAGAAAACCTTATCTGGACAGTCACTAATTTAGAGAAACAAATGATAACTCTAAAATTTTTTTGTAGAAGTTTAGATCACTTGCTATTCGGTGATGTCAAATTTTCTGAGATTATTAACTCTTTATGACAATACATCTCTTAAACTCGACTTTGTACATTTTTTGGACGAAGTCGAGTTAAAGTTAACGGCATTGGGTTTCAAGATTTAAAACTCTAGTAAAGTTTTATATTTAAAGGTGATGCTTTATTCATTTTCTTCTATATAGGCTACAAGAATATTATCAGCATACTCGCCATCATTTCCTCCATCAACAAATGTAATGTTATATTCGGGATTAATTTCCATAATTTTATCGACAATATCTTGTAGAGAAAGGTAGTCAAAGAGAAGAGTGTCGCAACAGTGCAAGTCATCGATAAGAATAATATGATTCTTTATTGGGTGTCTCTTAATCTGTTCTAACTCACCCATGAGAGCTGTGTTGCTGACTCCTACTGCATTTGGATCGGGAAATCCATTATGCGCATCTAACCAGAAGGTAATCGGTTCGTGGATTGAGGAAATGACATCCCATAACTGGTAGCTAGAATCTTTCAAAAATAGATGTACATTTCGTTGCCTAGCGAATCGTTTTCGAGAGATCATATGCTCTTTAGGGTTTATCTCTAAAGAGTAGACATGTTTAAACCCTGCATCCAAAGCTTTTTGTACAGAATCCCCACAAAAAGTTCCTGTTTCAACAAAAATTTTATTTACATTAAATTGATGAAATCCCTGTGGTCCCATATTTGCCCATCCCAAGATAGGACTTAAAATGAATGCCATTAAAATATATTTTCTATACACAATTGAACTCCTAATTGTTTTCTGTTATCTTCCGAGACTAATTATACCGATCGTAATTCAAATTTTTTTAGTTGATATGAGAGTTGCAAAATCGAATCAGGCTTGATTTTGCAATTTGCTCTAATATGATTGAAGTGCATTTTCGGAAATTATTTGTTTGTTTTCAATCCATTTTTTGAATCACGGTCGGTATACCATAAGCGACGATGAAAAAATAGGACTAGTTTCACACATGGTGAGAGTGTTATTATTTTCCTATATACCGAATTATACTGAATGAAATTGGAAATTACGCTTGATAGTCATTCTTTTTGCCTCTGACTTTGTGTTCGATCCTAAGTTACCTGCGATCTCCACACTTCGTCAGAAGTAAAAATCTCTGACTATCAAGCGTAATTTCCAATTTCATTCAGTATAACTTAAAGAATCGGGATTTTGATTTTTGAGGAGCTTACATCATGAAAAAAATAGTCGTTTACCCAACTACCATTACAGGTTCTGTTGTTGTTCCTTCTTCAAAATCACATAGTCACCGAGCGATTATTTTTGGTGCGATGGGAAGTGGAACGACAACCATTCGGCGCCTTTTAAAATCTCCCGATACTGATGGAATGCTTAAAGCATGGAAAAGTTTAGGGGTTGCTGTTTCTGAAGAAGGTGAGTGTGTGAAAATTCGAGGTTTAGACGGTGAGATCGATGGTGCCGAAGATGTGATCGATGTAGGAAATTCAGGGATTGCTTTGAGGTTTCTTACAGCTCTTTCAGCCTTGTCGCCAAAACCAATTGTTATTACTGGCGACCATTCCATTCGTCATCAGCGACCGATGGATCCTCTTCTTCAAGCTTTAACTCAATTAGATGCTATGGCTATATCCACAAAGTGTGATGGGTACGCCCCTATCATTGTTCAAGGTCCTTTAAAAGGGGGGGAAGTAATGGTCAATGGGCGTGACTCACAACCCGTTTCTGCATTACTTATCTCTTCAATCTTCTCTAAAGGAACAACAAGACTTGTTGTAGAGGAGCCTGGTGAAATCCCTTGGGTAAAATTAACTCTCTACTGGATGAGTTGGTTAAATATTCGTTTCGAGCAGAAGAATTTTTCAGAATATATTGTTTCGGGTCAAGAGAGGTACAAGGGATTTGAGTATGCCGTCCCTGGGGATTGGAGTTCTGCTGCTTTTCCTGCAGCAGCGGCGTTGGTGACAAAAAGTTCTGTAACACTTGAGAATTTAGATAAAAAAGATGTTCAAGGTGATAAAAAATTATTTGATTTACTTGAGCAAATGGGAGCCAAAATTTGTTATATTGAAGAGAAAAAGAAGGTAAAAGTTTCCTACAAGGAGGGATTGAAGGGCATTGATGCAGATATCAATGATTGTATTGATTGTATTACCATTCTTTCTGTCGTTGCTTGTTTTGCCGATGGAGTAACGTTTATAAAAAATGCTTCTGTTGCGAAAGAAAAAGAGTGCAATCGTATAGAATGCATTGCTAGAGAGCTGAGAAAAATGGGAGCTGAAATTGAAACGAGTGAAGATGGTTTAAAAATCACTGGGACTCCTCTGCATGGTGCAGAGCTCGATTCTCATGATGATCACCGGATGGCGATGTCACTTGTTGTAGCTGCAATGGGGGCTGATGGTGCATCGAGAATCAGCAATATTGCTTGTATGAATAAAACATATCCCTCTTTTATCGCTGATATGAAGAGCATTGGGGCCTTAATACAATGAGAAAAGAAAGGTTAGGGAATATTGTTCTCTGCGGATTACCAGGGGCAGGAAAGACAACTGTTGGAAAACAACTAGCCGCATTGTTTGATCGCGAGTTTATCGACACAGATAAAGTGATTGAAGAGAGGTATGATGTTTCATGTCGTGAATTTTTTCAAATTTTTGGGGAGCATGCTTTTCGAGAGTTAGAGAAAGAAGTCGTGTTATCGCTACAGGACAAAGAAGCTGCAGTTATAGCCCTTGGGGGGGGGACTGTAGAAATCCCAGAAGTTTTGAAAATCATTCCATTTCTCGGTATTGTCGTGTTATTGGTAGAAGATATCGAAGAACTTATCAAAAGAAAAATTATTGACGATACTCCTGCAACCGCTTCTGATAAGAAATCGTACAAAAAATTAGCAAATAGACGTATCTCTTTATTGAGGAATATTGCCAATATCGAAGTCAATTGTAATAATAAGAATTCTAATGAGATCTCTCAAGAAATTATCGAAAAGTATACCAAATATACTTCAAGTATCGGTATTTTGAATCAAGATCGGTAGAAGGAGACAATATGGCGAGTAACACGTTTGGAAACCTATTTAAAATTACCACTTGGGGAGAGTCTCACGGGAAAGCGATTGGCGTTGTAATCGACGGTTGTCCGGCGGGGCTCCCTATCGAAAATGAGGATGTCAACAAGGAACTAGTGCTAAGAGCTCCTGGAAAGAGCCCTTACACAACTTCTAGGTCTGAAAAAGATCAAGCTGAAATTCTTTCAGGTGTGTTCGAAGGTAAGACTACAGGAGCTCCCATATCGATCATTATTTATAATCGCGATGCTGACAGTAGTAAATATGAGCCGATCAAACACTTAATGCGTCCGGGTCACTCTAACCATACTTATTTGGAAAAATATGGTATTTTTGACTATAGAGGTGGAGGTCGAGCTTCAGCAAGAGAAACAGCTTGTCGCGTTGCTGCAGGTGCTGTTGCAAAAAAGATACTGGCGATGAAAGAGATTGCATGTATCGCATACCTCGATCAAGTAGGAAGTATTCGCTCTGAAATACCGACAAGTTCTATTGATAGAAACCTTATTCTTAGTAGCCCTTTATACTGTCCAGATCCCGAAGCGGAAAATCAGATAATAGAAGCTATTGAAATTGCCAAAATTCAGGGTGACTCATTAGGCGGAGGTGTAGCATTTATAGTAAAAGGAGTTCCTGTAGGTTTAGGCGATCCTGTTTACGAAAAGATTGATGCCAATATTGCGAAGGCCATGATGTCTATCCCCGCTACAAAAGGTGTGGAAATTGGCAGTGGCTTTTCTTCCATCGAAATGGTAGGTTCAGAACATAATGATCAATTTAGATCAGTAGATGGAACGATTATCACAGAGACAAATTATGCAGGTGGTTCCCTAGGAGGTATTTCTAACGGTATGTTCTTGGAGGGGCGCGTAGCATTTAAGCCGACCTCTAGCATTATGCGATCCCAAAAAACTGTAGATGAAGAGGGAAATGAGGCTGTTTTTAATTTACCTTCAGGATCAAGGCATGATCCATGTGTGTCTATTCGTGCTGTTCCTGTCGTTGAAGCGATGCTTGCGTTAGTATTGGTCGACAGTTTATTAATGAATAAGGTTGTTAGGTGGTGAGTTTTATACGGGTGAACCAAAATTGATGGCTGCAGGGATACGGATTTTGGCCATCAAGCGGGTAAAGAACCGAGCTTCTTTTTCTTTCACTCCTTTTTCTATCAAAATAGGGATGATTTCGGTTTCTGTTTCTTTAAGAATGTTCATGAAAGTTGATGAACTTTCCAGTTTTTTTATCTCTATGTTTACATCATCGTTTTCACAAAAAATGCAAACACTAATCCCTTTATTGAGAGTCTTCTTGATAGCACTCAAACAATGCTTATCATAATGGAATGGCTCTATACTGGGCAGAATGTACACTCGAAGCATGCGATATAAACGTCTAAAAAACTGGTGATGCTCTTGTTCCTGTTCGATAAAAAACCTGACTCTTCGATTCTGATTTCCCAATACTAAAAGTGTGTCATTCCAAGCTGTATGCTTGCAAACATAGACAGTAGCTCTTGAGGAGAGATTTTCAGAACCTAGAATCGATGTATTAAAGTGTAATTTTGATAGGATCATGCATAAATAACGTGTGAGATAATCAAAAAATTGAAAAATAAAACTCACACTGATAACCAAGGTGATTGTTCCCACGATTGAAAATCCTTTGTCTGCATGAAATCCAAACACTTCTGTGATCATGAATACTAAAGCAGAGGCAATAAGTACTCCCAAAAAACTTAAAACATTCGTTGCCGCTACCACTTGACCCCGATGTTTATTAGGGCTAGCCACTTGAATATATGAATCAATAGGTACTTGGTAAATTCCACCTAAAACACCTACAGAAAGAACAATGGGTAATATTGCATAAAACTGATCCGATAGAAAATCGAGAAGATACAAACAAATGGTGATTCCTATTGTCGCAAGAGGTACTAGTCCAAGCTCTACATTTTCACCTGAAAGCTTACCAGCTAAAACCGATCCACTACCGATGCCAACAGCCATTAAGAGAAACAAATAACCTCCTTGGATATCCGTCAAATGTAAGGATTGGACAGCAAAAGGTATCATGTTCAACTGAGCAAAAGCTCCTAAAAATAGAAAGAATGCTGATCCAAAAATAGCCAGCAGCAAAGAGGGTTCGCTTTTAGCAAGTGATAACGTTTCATAAACTTCATAAAAAAACAGAGCGGTAAATTTTTTGGAAGAGCCCGATGGAGGTGTATATTCGATCATTAGGCTAGTGATCAAACCAACAAGAGAGAAAAGGGTGCAAAGTGATGCAGCAATAATAAAATTTTTACCGGTAACATCAAGAATAAATGAGGCGATAAACGTTCCCAAAATAATCGCCAAAAATGTAAAAGATGTGATCAATCCGTTCGCTTTTGAAATTTTGTTTTCTTTAACAATCTCTGGGATGATTCCATACTTAGATGGTCCAAAAATAGCGCTTTGTGTAGCAAGCATGAAAAGAATCGCAAAAGAACCTATTTTACTCTGAAAGTAAAAAGCAGCGAGTCCGAGAGACATAATGACTAGTTCCAAAACCTTTGTGAAGATAATGATATTTCTCTTACTAAATCGATCAGCTAACTTTCCTGAAGAGGCTGAAAAGAGCAAAAATGGGGCTACAAATATTGCTCCGGATGCCGCTAAAATTTTATGACTGTTTTCAATGCCTTCAAGTTGGATAAAAAAATAGACAATTAATAATTTGAAAATATTATCATTTAGAGCGCCAAGAAACTGCGTGATGTTGAGGTAAGTAAAAGAAGATACTTTTTTGGAATTTTTTGCTTCCATGCCTTTTCTTTTCATTAGTTCTATCATTTTGATAGTTGAGCTTTTTATATTTTAAATAATTAGCGCTTATTATACCTTTTAATCGAATTATCTCTCAATATGATCTTTTCGACAAGAAAATTTCCAATTTCATGCAGTATAACTTCAAAAATTGGATTTTCGCATATTTTTTTGGGTTTCTCGAATGGTGTGGTGGAAAGTATCATTTCTTAGAGAAATATCCCATCATTTGGTTTCGCAATCGAAGTCTTCTTCTTAATCTGGGTTTTTATTTAAAAAATAGTTTATTTTTTCTTCCATTTTCCAGTCGATATTTGTGTTGATGAAAAGTAGGTCCTTTTCAGAAAAGGAAAAATATTTAGTTTGAGTGTAAGTTGTTTTGTTACAACCTTTATAAGTTGTTATCGGTATAAAGTCTTTTTCTTTTACTAAACTGTAATTTTCTGCAATAAAATCAACAAAACCATTGGGGTTTTCCCTTACATCCTCATATCTGACAAATAAATAATTATCAACAATTCTACCAAGAGTTAAATAATTTAAAATTTTATATTTTCTCAAATCAAGAACATTTGAAAAAGGCTTCTTTGTCCATGGGTTGTAGTTATCAATCTTTCGACCAGGTCCTCCATTCCAATGCCTCCACTCGCTTCTTAAAAAATGGGAAAAACCTTTATTTAGCAACGAATGATGAACTTCATGTGGTTTATTAAAAAAACTTCGGAGCCAATCATAAGGGTTTCTTACGACCACTACAAATAGGCATTTAGATGAAGCATTAAATTGAAAACTCTTTTTTTTATATTTAGCATTTATATTTTTTTCGAATGGATGATCTACGAACCAACAAAGAAAATGTTTAGGGCCATAATTTTTATCATAACACATTTGTTGCTCGGGAAAATTTACATCAATCAAAGCATTTAAAAAATTGGTTCCGGAACATCTTTCTCCAAATACTTTTACTTGCTTGATTTTATTTCCTGCAAAATGGTTGTATTCATTATCGAAAGTAGAGATTGGATTTACTTTATTGGTTATAGAAATG
>JBCDHL010000087.1:0-7271 GCA_038750095.1 Chlamydiota bacterium | reverse complement strand
AGTGAATGGAGCCTATGATATTATAGATGAGAATTCGAAAGACTTTACTGAGCTCTTTTACGATATCTTAGGCCATTTTGCTTCCGAACGTAATTTGATTGCAAAACGTGCTAAAACGCCCGGTTACAGATTTTTTGGGGTTTCTAGATTCCAAGAATGGGGTAGGACAGACAAGCTTTTTACACCACATTCTTTTAAGTATAAAGATTTTGGTGAGCAGTTTCTTAAAGATGTTCCGAATTACCTCAAAGAAATTGATTACCCGACTGAAAAATCTACAAAAACAGAAAAAACGTTTGCTTTTGATCAGTCATTGGGACGAAAAAGCCAGGTCAGAGTGGAATTATTACATGGGAGTTACGAGGGTGATCTGAAATATGGTTCGCAATTTGAGCTAAGCGAAATTATAGATGCATGCAAAATATTTGACAAAACTATTAATCGAAGTTTTTCAGCATTCGATCAATTTCACAAGAGTGTAACTTGGGCAATGGAAACTGGTCAGGTGGAAGCTTTAATACGATTAAAAGAAGAATTTCCTGATTTGTATCATGCATCGAAAACCGTAATTTTAATGAGGCAGTTCGATGAGGAATTTTCTGATTATTTTGAACATGAATATGCTATTATTACGCACCGTGTAGAAGTTGAAGGGAAAATGGTGGATTTATCTACCTTTATTACTAGATTTAATTCTAATGAAAAAAATGAGCCCGCCGGTTACATCAATAAAAAGCCATGTGTTTTGCTCGAGCACCAAGATCCTCTCTTAAACACGGAGACCTTGAGGGAAATCTCCCAGATATTCAAGGAAATCATGGAGCTAGATCCAAACGAGAAGGCTTTAATCGATCAAAAAAAGAAGCTCATGCAATACTTCCTTTCTCATTGTACACCTTTTATCAGAGGAAGTGCTGCTGTTACAGAATGGTTTGGAGAGGCAGTTGTAAGAACCGATAAGGCTAGTTTTTTGGCAAGGAAACCAAATCTTATTAATCTTGAGAGTCTTACGATTCCTTATCATTTGTTTGCAAAAAAGATTTCTGATTAAATGGATTCAAAATTTATTTGAGTCATAATCTTTTTAAGATTTGTAAATTTTCTAAAAAAGACCAAATCTAAGTATAGCGATCGTGTTTATCCTGCGATTGCTTGAATGACAGTTTGTTCAATTTCCTGTGGGGTTTCGGCTAGTTTCAGGATTTTTCGGTCAGTGATTGTTTTGTTTCCATCTTTTCTTATTGTGACAACAGATCTTTTTTCGATTTTCAATTGTACATATCCTTGGTTTGCTGCAACGACACGAATACGTGTGAGGTGGTATAACCAACGAACGGGATCGGGGGCTGGACCAAACCGATCTTGTAGCTCTGTCCAGATATCGTCCACCTCTTCCCAGCTCATCGCATCTCCTAGTCGCTGATAGATCTCCATTCTCAGGCTCGCTTCGTTGACATAATCCTCTGGAAGGCGTGCGTCGTAGCAAAAGTCGACTTTTGTGTCGATCAGCCCCATTGATGTTTTTCCTTGGAGTCCCTTGATGGTTCTTTTTAATACTTTACAATAAAAATGAAATCCTATTGCAGATACATGACCTGACTGTTCTGTTCCGAGAATATCGCCTGCTCCGCGAATTTCTAAGTCACGCATGGCAAGTTTCATGCCTCCACCGTAACCTGTTGACTCCGCTAAGGCATTGAGTCGTCGTCTAGAAATTTCAGGTAGTGCGTGTAGTCTACGGACCAGGAAGTAAGCGTAAGCTCTCCGGTTCCAACGCCCGACGCGTCCACGTAGCTGGTAGAGGTCTGCGAGTCCAAAGTGATCCGCTTTGTCGATGAGCATGGTATTGGCGTTGGGGATATCGATTCCGTTTTCGACAATAGTTGTAGCAATAAGGATATCGATATTACCGCTTTTATAGGCATGAAAGATTTCATCGATCGAATCGCTTTTCATTTGGCCGTGAACAGTGGCAACTCGTGCTCCTGGGAGAAGCTTTTTGATATGAGCGGCGACATCAGGAAGTGTCTCAACGCGGTTATGGATAAAATAGGCTTGTCCATCACGGGTCAGCTCTCTTAGTAGAGCATTCTTAAGGACGTTGTCATTGGGTTCGGTAATGATGGTTTTGATGGGTAGACGGTCTTGTGGGGGAGTATTGATGACCGACATGTCACGCGCCCCGATAAGCGACATGTATAAGGTTCGTGGAATGGGTGTGGCTGAGAGGGTGAGGCAGTCAACTCCGACTTTTATTCGCTTAAGGTGCTCTTTTGCGCGCACACCAAAGCGGTGCTCTTCGTCGATGATAACGAGTCCGAGATCTTTAAAGAGAACGTCGCCGCTGATAATACGATGTGTACCAATAACGATATCGACAGTACCGTTTGCAACTCCTTCTAGTGTTTCTCGTTTTTGCTTGGCGGTTCCAAATCGTGAGAGAACACCGACCTTGATAGGGAAATTGCTCATGCGATCAACGAAGTTGTCATAGTGTTGCATCGCAAGTACTGTCGTTGGAACGAGTAGTGCTACTTGTTTGCCGCCGTCGACAACGGATTTGAATGCGGCGCGCATGGCTACTTCTGTTTTACCATATCCAACGTCACCGCATACGAGCCTTTCCATCGCTTTTTCCGATTGCATGTCATTGAGGATACTGGATATTGCTTCTAGCTGGTCTTCAGTTTCAACAAAGGGAAACTCCTCTTCGAAGGCGTGGTAGTCCTCACTTTCTTCTGGATAGGAAAATCCGCCTGACATCTCCCTTTTTGCTTGGAGTTCGATTAAGTCTTTAGCATACCCCACAATGGCTTGCTCCGTCTTCGCCTTGGTGCGTTGCCAGACCTTACTTCCGAGAGTGTGCATTTTGGGGAGTTGTTCATTAGCTCCGATATACTTTGAAACGAGATGTGTCTGGTTCATCGGAACATAGAGTTTGGCGTCGTCCGCGTATTCGATTAACATGAACTCTTTGACGGTTCCGGTACTGTCGGGGCGCTTTTCTTGTCCGAGATATTTGCCAATGCCGTTATTGAGGTGAACGACCATTTCTCCAGGTGCTAGGTCATAAACTTCTGTCGGTGTGGTGTGATACGTGCTTCGAAGCTTTTGACGTCGGATTTTATACCTTTTAGTTACTTCCGACATGGGTAGAACGACATGTTCTATATCGCGCAAAACAAAACCCATGGAGAGGTAACCGAGAGTGACATTTGTCTTTTTTGGGAGCGAGATTTGTGCGTCCAAAATGCGTTTATGAAATGTTGTCTCTTCGGCATCAGAGTTGCAGAGGACTGTCAAATTGCATGTCTCTTTAGCTAAACGGTCAAGTCCAAGAAGTACTTCGTCTCCAGATATATCCGTATCTTCGGGATAATCCTGGAAGAGGTAGTCGCGAATGGTAAAGAATGGGTGTGTCCATCTGCCGGCCTGCAATTTTCGATTGAAGATTTCAAATCCGATCTTATGAATTGGTGCACTGTCAGAATAATAGTTCGTGGAAATCTTATCGAGCATCTGAATCTGGCAGAGCTGCTCAATCGGTGTTTTACACCAGAAGATTTTTTGCAGAGAATCCATCTGGTTAAGAAGTGTCTCAATGCTTGCAAAAGTTGGCGTATCTGTTCCGCAAATATTGACAAGTGAGGCATAACGATCTTCGAGGGCTAGTAGATCGTCAAAAATTACGATGACATCGTCGCCTAGATAGTCGATGATCGTACTAAGCTCTTCTTTTTTGTTGATAAGCTCCATCTCACGAGCCGCGGTGATTTGGATGTCCTTCACGGTCCGGATGGACTTCTGTCCGATGGGGTCATAGGTTCGAATCGATTCGATATCATCACCCCAAAACTCGATACGAAATGGTTCTGGAGAGGAGACGGGGAAGATATCGATAATCCCTCCTCTTACTGCAAATTCACCCTTGTCTGCGGCGACGCCTGCACGTTCGTAACCCATTTCTTTGAGTTTTTCGATGATTTCTTGATAGGATTGTGTCTCTCCGACTTTTAATGTTAGATAGAGATCTTCAAACTGTTCGGAGAGAATCAGTTTCTGGAGGCAAGCTTGCAGGTTACTGAGGATGATGAGGGGTTCTGAAGAGGAGTAAATTTGTTCGAGTACTTTGTACCGCTCTCCAACAATATCGGGGCTGGGTGCAATATTTTCGTTGGGGAGAGTTTCCCAGGCCGGGAATTCAACAACTGGTCGGTCGGTAAAATAGGCAAAATTGTGAAATAACCCCTGCTCCTCTTGCTGGTCTCCCGCAAGAATAAGAATATGTTTTCCGGTAGCTTTTTGAGCCAATGCGGTAACGAGTGCTTTTGGTGAGTTCCAAAGCTCTTCTACAAGGATAGAATCACCTTCTTGTAAGGCGTGGTGCAACCCTTGGAGCTTGCAGTTCTCTAAAAAAGTATCTAAATTTGATTGTTCGGCAGTGGACATCGGCGCCTCTTATTTCGTCAACAGTTCTTTGGCTTTTGCAAAAGCTTCTCCTAATCTCTCAGGAGCTTTACCGCCAGCTTGCGCGGCGTCAGCTTTTCCGCCTCCGCCACCTTGGACGATAGGGGCGATGCTTCTGATAATATCGACAGCTTTATATCCTTGACTCACGATGTCATCGCTGACCATTACGATGAGGTTGCACTTACCTTCACCTGCGGCGGCACCGACAATAAGGATTCCTTTTTCCATTTTACTATGTAGGGTATCGGCAAAGGGGCGAAGATCTTTAGCTGGAACATCAACTTCGACTGTGAGCAGTGGAATCTCTCCAATCGTTTCGATATGGCTGAGGAGTTGATTAACCATTCCCTCAGCTTGTTGCTGCTTGACCTCTTTGAGTTGGCGTTGTAGCTCCTTGTTCTCTTGCAGAACTTTTTCGAGGCGACTCATCAGTTTTTGTGGAGCAATCTTAAGCATATCCGCAATTTCACCGATTCTGTTTTCACTCTCTCGGCTCAATGCTTCCGCTTCTGCACCTGTCACAGCTTCTATCCTGCGGACGCCTGCAGCGATACTGCTCTCCTTGGCAACCCGAAATAACCCAATGTTACCCAAATGCGAAGTGTGCGTTCCCCCACAGAGTTCTTTTGAGTAGTCGATATCAATGACTCGAACTTTAGCGTCATATTTGTCACCAAAAAATTGTTTGATGTCATCGCGTTTTTGTACATCATCGTAAGTGAGTTCATAAGACTCAACAGAGAGATTACCGCGAATTTTGGAGTTGACGAGGTCTTCGATCTCACGTAGTTCCAGATCTGTCAATGCTTTGTGATGGCTGAAGTCAAACCGTAGACGGAATGGATCCACAACAGAACCTGCCTGTTTGACATGTTCGCCTAAAACCCGTTGCAGTGCCCAATGTAGGAGGTGTGTAGCGGTGTGGTTATTTGCGATTTTTTGACGTCTTTCACCATCAACCAACTCTTCGAGAGTTTCTCCTAGCTTGACCGTTCCGTTCTTGACCTCTCCGATATGTGCGATCACTCCTTTGAAGGGTGCCTGGCAGTCTGTGACGTTGAAATGTGCAGATTCATGACTTAGAGAGCCTGTATCACCAACTTGTCCTCCCATCTCGGCGTAGAAAGGTGTCGCATCGAGAACAATCATGCCGCTTTGCCCTTCTGAAATACGATCAACGAAGGCTCCATCAACAACGATTGCTGTCACCTTTCCTTTGCCGTGAGTTGCGTTGTAGCCAGTGAAGCGGCAGGGGCGGTGTTCTTGCACATATTCGGCGAATAGGTTTTCTCCAGCGACCTGTTTCGTTTCCTTATGCGCTTTGCGAGAGCGTTCTTTCGCCTCCTCTTCGAGTATGTGATAGCGTTTGGTATCGACAGACAGGTCGGCATCTTTTGCGAGGAGGGTGACCTCTTCGAAAGGTAGGCCATAAGTATCTTTTAGCTTGAAGGCATCGTCGCCTGAGATCATCATCCCATGTTCCTTGGCGTGTGTGATAATCTGACCCAAAATATTTCCACCACGGCGGAGAGTGCGGAGAAATGACTCCTCTTCGATTGTTAAAATCTCTTCAATGCGTTCTTGGCTTTTGCTAAGTTCAGGGTAGTCGCTGCCCATTGTATCGATCAGTCTTGGAAGAATTTTAGCAAGGAAAGGTTTTTCTACACCGAGCCCTCTACCGTACCTAACAGCACGGCGCAACACTTTACGCAGTACATAGCCTCGGTCCACATTGCTCGGCTGTACGCCATCGGCAATGGCGAACGCTAAGCAGCGCAAGTGGTCTGCAATGACTTGAAAAGCAGGGTAGGTGTCATGATTGGAACGGTCATATTTCACTCCGACGATATTTTCTGTCTGAGCGATAAGAGAACGGAGAACATCGGTCTCGTAGACGCTATCGACATCCATTTTTAAACTGACGACACGCTCGAGCCCAGCTCCTGTATCAACGGAGGGTTTTGGCAAGGGGTGAAGGGTGCCATCTTCGACACGGTTGAATTCCATGAATACGAGGTTCCAGAATTCTAAGAATCGCTCTCCATCGGGATCCTCTAGAGGGGAGGGTGCATCACTCAAATGAGCGCCTCGATCATAGTAGAGTTCGGAGCAAGGACCGCAGGGGCCTGTATTTCCCATTTCCCAAAAGTTGTCTTTTTCATCGAAACGTCTGATGCGCTTTTCAGGGACATATGCTTTCCACAGCTCAAAAGCCTCGTCGTCATCACGAAAAACACTAGGCCATAGCCTCTCTGCGTCGAAACCGAATACTTGCGTTGACACTTCCCATGCGAATCTGATCGCCTCTTTTTTGAAATAGTCGCCAAAAGAGAAGTTGCCCAGCATCTCGAAAAAAGTGAGGTGGCGTGCAGTATGGCCAACATTTTCTAAATCGTTGTGTTTTCCACCGACACGTATGCATTTTTGTGAAGTTGTTGCACGATTGTAATCGCGAACGGTACTCCCAAGGAAGACATCTTTAAATTGGTTCATCCCCGCGTTGATAAATAGGAGGGTGGGGTCATCATGAGGGATGACTGGTGATGAGCTGATTACAGCATGACCATTGTCTTTGAAATACTTGAGAAAGTTACGGCGTATCTGCTGGGTTTCCATGGTGATCCTTAATGATTAAACGGTAAATAAGGAAAGATTTTATCGTAATTACCGATATCTATCAAGGGTCCATGTGGTAGTATCAGGAGCTCCCGTAAAAAAATAAATTGAATGGGTTTTTCTCGGATTTCTACTTACCAGAAAATCGCGGGTAGGCGGAAAATCATGGAAATTAAGAGTCCATT
>JBCDHL010000086.1:0-7282 GCA_038750095.1 Chlamydiota bacterium | reverse complement strand
TTCCGCCTACCCGCGATTTTCTGGTAAGTAGAAATCCGAGAAAAACCCATTCAATTTATTTTTTCACGGGAGCTCCTGATCGGTATAAATTACGCTTGACAAATAAATAATTGATATTGTATTATCTTAATTATTATTTTTAGTACTTAAGCGGTCCGATGAATAAAATTTTAAGTAATAAGCTATTACTGCCATTTTCTGTTATTCTTGGTATTATCGTCGGTTATTTTAACCTACAGACGCTGAATTCGACGGCTGAAGTCGCCTCAGAACTCTTCATCAACCTCCTAAAACTCGTCAGTTTACCGATTATCTTCCTATCAATTGTATCAACAGCATCTGCAATGGAAAACATGGATGAGGTAAAAGACCTGGGAAAACGTGTAGCACGCTACACAATTATTACGACGCTCATCGCAGCGTCAGTCGCTTTGGGTCTATTCGTATTGATTAACCCCGTACGTTCACAATTGTCGGGCGTAGAGAATTTTACCGAAACAGCTCAAGGAAGCTATTTGACCTATCTGATGAAAATCGTCCCTTCAAACTTCTTGGAGCCTTTCGTCGAAAACAACGTCATCAGTGTTCTTTTCCTAGCAATGATCCTTAGCTTAGCAATCCTAGCATTGCCTGATGAAGATCGTTCAACGCTCCATACATTTTTCAAAAGCCTCTACGCTGCTGTCATGAAAATTACTTCATGGATTATCCGTTTGATGCCGATAGGTATCTGGGCCTTTACAACTTTATTTGTTCGAGATCTACAAAAAGGGATGGAAGTGCAAAATATCGCCTGGTACCTTTTTGTCGTTGTGGCAGCAAACATTATTCAGGCGACCATTGTCTTGCCCATGTTTTTGAGAGCGAAGGGAATTTCCCCCTTTAAAAACTTCAAAGGAATGCTTCCGGCTCTTTCAGTCGCATTCTTCAGTAAGTCATCGGGCGCAGCTCTTCCCATGGCTGTAAAATGTGCCGAAGACAACCTAGGTATTTCAAGAAAAGTTGCCGGTTTCTCACTGCCCCTCTGTACCACAATCAACATGAATGCATGTGCCGGTTTCATCCTAACGACAGTTCTGTTTGTATCGATGAGCCACGGTATCACATTCACACCAATTGAAATGGTCACATGGATTTTTGTCGCGACGATAGCTGCTATAGGGAATGCGGGTGTACCGATGGGATGTTATTTTCTTGCCAGTGCGTTTTTAGCTGCGATGAATGTTCCCCTAAATATTTTGGCAATCATCCTCCCATTTTATACCATGATTGACATGTTAGAAACAGCCATCAACGTATGGTCGGATTCTTGTGTTACCGCCATGGTACAGAGTGACCTTGATATGGTTGAGGCTAAAGAGCCTATTGGCGAACCCCAGGCTGCGACTCAATAACTTTTGCATAATACTCCCCACCCTCATTATGATGAGGATTAGTGGAGCACTTATATAGATAATAACGTAAAACGTTCTGGCACAATATCTGATTTCACTTTGATATAAACCAGTAACAAAGGGGCATTCATGACTACTCATGACCACGGAGCACATAGCGTTGAATACCAATTTTTTCCGTCCAATAAAAATGACGTACTCAAGAGCCTAGGTCACGATCGTGTTTTGGAGTGTTTAAAGCGTATGCTCTTAATACGGAACTTCGAAACAAGAGCTGAAGCGGCCTATCTCCAAGGAAATATCGGGGGTTTTTTTCACTCATACATTGGTCAAGAGGCCATACAAACCTCTGCTGTAGAAGCGATAGGGCTTTCCAACTGGTGGATCACCACCTACCGCTGCCATGCTTTAGCTCTACTGCTAGGAGTTACCCCTAATGAAGTGATGGCTGAGCTATATGGACGTGCTACAGGAAACGCGATGGGAAGAGGCGGATCCATGCACCTTTTTTCTGATAGATTACTTGGCGGATTTGGAATTGTTGGAGGGCAAATCCCGATAGCTACGGGAGCAGCATTTTCAATAAAATACCAGAAAAAAGAGGGAGAGGTTGCTGTCTGTTTCCTTGGAGATGGCGCAGTTGCACAGGGAGCGTTTCATGAATCCCTTAACATTGCCTCTCTATGGGAACTACCCTGTATCTATATCATTGAAAATAACTTATGGGGAATGGGTACAGCTGTCGATCGAGCTATTTGCGTCGACTATTTAGCTGAGGATAAAGCACCCGGCTATGATATGAAAGGATACACATTTGATGGAATGGACTTTTTCAACTGTTATGCAGGGTTCAAGCACGTACATAAAGAGGTTTTAGAGACACAAAAACCAGTTTTAATTGAGGTTGTGACAGAAAGGTTTAAAGGACACTCTATCTCTGATCCAGGTCTCTACCGTACTAAAGATGAACTAAAAAGTTGCATGGAACGAGGTCCTCTCGTTCTGATGAAACAAACTCTCATCGAAGAGGGAATCATCGATGAAGAGACTTATAAGTCATTGGATAAGGAATACCGACAAATTGCTATCGACGCAATGAAGTATGCTGAAGAAAGTCCGTGGCCCGACGTCAGCACATTAGAAGAAGATGTTTTTAAAGAGTGAAGGTGGTGAATGGCTCAACAGATAGAAATGCGTGAAGCGCTTCGTCAAGCCATTGATGAAGAAATGACCAGGGATGATCGCGTATTCATTCTTGGTGAAGAAGTCGCTGAATATAACGGTGCCTATAAGGTGACAAAAGGGATGCTCGACAAGTGGGGGCCCGAGAGGGTCATTGATACTCCCATATCTGAACTAGGTTTTGCTGGTTTAGCCGTTGGTGCCGCGATGACAGGATTAAGACCAATTGTCGAGTTCATGAGTTTCAACTTTTCCTTCGTCGCCTGCGATCAGATCATCTCCCACGCATCGAAAATGTATTACATGTCAGGAAATCGCTTTAACGTTCCTATTGTATTCAGAGGACCAAATGGTGCTGCTGCTCAAGTTTCAAGTCAACACTCTCACTGCGTTGAAGCAATTTATGGAAATATCCCAGGTTTAAAAATTATTAACCCAAGTAACTCTGAAGATGCTAAGGGATTACTGAAATCAGCGATTAGGGATGACAACCCCATTATATTTCTTGAGTCGGAACTCGACTACGGCTTGAAGAGTGAAGTACCAGAACATGAATATGTCATACCAATAGGAAAAGCAAAAGTAGTCTTTCCTGGTGAACATGTCACAATTGTTTCTCATGGTCACATGATGCACTTTTGTATCGATGCCGTTAAGGAGTTAGCCAAACAGGGAATCAGAGCCGAGCTTATCGACTTGCGAACTGTGAAGCCGTTAGATATATCCACAATACTCACATCAATTCGTAAGACAAACTATTGCGTTTTAGTAGAAGAAGGGCATATCTTTGGAGGTATCTGTGCGGAAGTTGGTTTTCAGATTCAAGAGAAGGGATTTGACTTCCTGGATGCACCCATAGAGCGCGTCTGCCAGATGGAAACACCGATGCCCTACTCAAAAGCCTTGGAAAAAGAGACAATGCCAACAGTTCCCAAAATAATTACTGCTGTCCACAAAGTAGTCAACCGTTAATGTAAAGGATCCGTTATGCCATTCACACTCACCATGCCGAAACTTTCACCAACAATGGAAGAAGGAACCATCACAAAGTGGCACAAGAAGGAAGGAGATTTTGTTGAGGCAGGCGATCTCTTAATGGAAGTCGCAACCGATAAAGCAACGGTAGAACATAATGCGATAGATGAAGGCTATCTACGTAAATTTCTCATTGGAGAAAACAGTGACGCCATTGTCAACCAACCGATAGCAATTTTTACTGAGACAGCCGATGAAAGCATCGAAGGTTATGAGCCTGAAGGGATAAAACCTGCACCAATTGAAACAACGACAGAAGAAGCTGTTGAGCCAGCTACGCAGGAAGCGACAGCGTCAGCAAAACCAGCTGCAAAATCCACAACAGCGGGAACAATGCACCAACCAGATTTTGTTCCCCTACCTCCTCAAGAGACTATAAATTTTCCTTATGATGACGGATCTGTTGGCGGACGTATCAAAGCATCACCCGTCGCCAAAAAGATCGCTGAAGAAAAAGGGTTGGATCTGTCAACAGTCAAAGGGACAGGCCCTGGCGGACGCATCATGAAAAAGGATTTGGAGCGAGCCCAGCCATCCGGTGACTTTTCATTTGAAAGGAGCTCTCAGCCCTCTCAACCCTCAGGTTCTTATGAAGAAGTGCCTTTGGACCAAATGCGTAAAGTGATCAGCAAGCGTCTTCAGGAAGCTAAAACCTTCATCCCTCACTTCTATGTCAAACAGTCCGTTGAGGTCGCGTCTCTCGTTGAATTGCGCACGCAGCTTCGAAATTTAGATTTGAAAGTTTCGTTTAACGATTTCGTGATGAAAGCTTGCGCTTTAGCGCTACGTAAACACCCTTACGTTAATAGTGGATTCAATACGCAATCAAATGCAATTGTTCTTTACAAGACAGTTGACATTTCTGTAGCAGTCAGTATCGATGGAGGCCTTATTACACCCATTGTTCGTTATGCCGACCATAAAAATTTGGGACAGATTTCTCAGGAGGTTCGATCATTAGCAAAAAGGGCAAAAGAGGGTAAACTTTCCCCAGAAGAATTCCAGGGGGGATCTTTTACGGTTTCTAACCTTGGAATGTACGGCATAACCGAGTTCCAAGCGATCATCAATCCTCCGCAAACATCTATTTTGGCAGTCAGTGGAATCAATGATGTGCCCGTGGTCAAAAATGGAGCTGTTGTCCCTGGAAAAATCATGAACATCACCCTTTCTGCTGATCATCGAGTTGTAGACGGTGTTCTTGGTGCTGAATTCATCAATACAGTGAAGTTTTACTTAGAAAATCCCGCCTCTTTACTCTTGTGATTTGTGATAACAATACCTTAAGACAGGAGGACTCATATTCGTTCAGAGGGAAGTAAAACTAGGCCAATATAGCTAATATTTCATCACACTAGAGTCGCTTACCTATGCTATCTGTGAGCGGTTACAGAAGAATTCGTTTATTGATAGGGAATTATATATCACCACAAACTTTTATTAATCAGCTCATTACGATCGCTATCAAGCCTCCTAGGGTACTTTTTCGTACAGTTGGGCTTTAAACCCCTCCTAGCATTCTAGCATACTCTTGCATACGTTGCTGTTGAGACTGCTCTTTGAGTTCATTTCCTACTTCCTGAATATAACGATGTAATTGACTTTCCTTTTCTAAATGTAGAGAAAGTTCATTCATCTTCTGTTGTAATTTTTGAATTTTTTCAACACTCGGACGTTCTGAAGCTTCAATCTCAGCTTTAAGTTTTGTTATCTCTTTCATGTGTTTTTCAGAAGTTGATTCCGAATATGTTTTTGGGTCTTGTTGAAAAGATCCATTACTATGTTCAATTTTCATCATAATCTCCTAAAAGTTTTTTAAATTAATTTTGTATTATAAAAGAGGTTTATTAAGATTTTATAAAGCCGATCTGCGCAGATTTTGAAGCGTCCTACGTATCAAAGTTTTCTGGTTTATCACAAAACCGCGCACCTTTCTCATCAGAATTCAGGTAGAGATTTCGAAAACTCGATTATTAATGTCCGGTGTCCTGCCTCAGACGACGCACAGTCGCTATGCCGAAACTATTTGTATTAAAACGGGAATGGAATCTCCTTCCATCTGGCTATAAACCTCGGTCCACACCCAGCAAAATGATAAGGGGTCATCATTGCCTTTTTATCGAGTTGTCCTAGCCCCCAAAATGGGGTAAAGTGATATAGGGTTGTTACCATACCTTCAAAACCCGAAACCAAAGGATTGGCCCCTTTGTAGCCATTGTACGCACTGGATATGCTACCGGAGGCTTTATCAGGGTCAATTCCTCCATTGATCAGAGCTGAAATGGTGCGTTGGGTGTCATCAGAGTTATCTTTAACAGGACGAACGCACAGTAAATGTTCGAGTGGGTTCATATCATAAAAATTTCCAACATCAAAATCGGCACCATACTCTGCAAATACTCTAATAACATCAGGCCGCCGCAATTCTGCAAAACGATGCAGCAGATAGATATTTTTTTCCTCATTACCAAGAGCATAACCATGGACATTTTTATGGGTTTTATATTCATAGACCAGATCAGGTTTAGCCCCTTTGCTAAGGAAGAATCTAATCCTGTAAATAGCTATAGATCCTTTTGAATTTTTAACAGCATTTAGGAACTCACTATCCAGATCGCGATTACCCATTACTTCCCGAATTATCTGACAAACCTTTTTAACGGAAAAAGAACCGTCGAAGCTATCTTTCCAATAGTAAACACCCGGTTTTTTAAGTTCTAAAAGAACTAAAATCCTTTGGTAATCCTTCCAATCTTTATAATTGAACCTTTGAAAGGTTTGTTTTAGTTTAATTTTATTTTCCTTTGTTGCGTAGTCGCCCAAAATTTCGGAGAAGAGATGTTCGAGAGGAGGTCTAAATCCATACTCATCACAGATACCGAGGTATTGATACATTTTTGTTGTGGCGCGATTATTTTCAGCTTCAAGTAACTCCAGCAAAAAAGCCATCCACCCATAGCGATATTTCATTTCATCATCGAGAAGTACCCCATCTTGGCTATTGCCATCAAGACCTAAATTCCCTTTTATCTTTTCATTGAGATGATCATGAATCTCACGATATTTTGATTGATTGATAAAAGTACGTAATTCTGCAGAAGTGATTTCTTCGTGTATATAAGCAATTAGTTGATGGTACAGCTCTTCGTCTACTTGTTTCATGTCTTTGACATCGTCGCCAGTTAGAACCATTGGATCGCCGACAGGCGCAGACAAATTTTCTCTGACAGCTTCTTGTTTCACTTCACTTGTTGTCGCTACAGTCCGATCGCTTTCTTCATATCCTAGTTTTTTTAGAACGGGTTTGATCAATGTACTGAGTTGAAGAATTTCAGTACAATCTGGTTCTCTATACATCGGCTGGTTAGCCCGTGCCATTTGAAGGTGACAGAGTGTCGCGATAGAATTGCTTCTCAGAGAGTTGAAGGCCATAAGTAGTTGGTGAGGAATAATATTACGATGACTGTAATGCTCTAAAAGTACATCGAATTGATGCGCAAAGCGTTCGTTACCTATCTCTTCTCGCATTTGGAGAAGTGCGACCCCTCTTTGTTGTAGTGTTGTCGTATTTGGTGTTATTATTGATGTTTCGTCTGATGGAGAATCACTTAGCCAGTCATCACTATCTTCAATCACTTGCAGGAGGTAATCTCTCTTGTATTCTAATGTTT
>JBCDHL010000085.1:0-7299 GCA_038750095.1 Chlamydiota bacterium | reverse complement strand
ATTTAGTATAAACTAATTATAATACTTATCTAAGGGTTTAGTAAACCATAATAAAAACTAGGTAAAAAACCCATGTCTGATGAAGAAGTAATAGAAAAAGTCGGCAAAATTACGAGAAATAAGGGGAATAACCCCTTAGCCGACGCGCAACAGATTCCGGAAGCCAGAGTCGAGCCTAACAGGGAAAAGTTTGAGGAATCGCTACGTACCGATACCTCTAACCAAGCTCGTAAGGTTGAGAAAAATAACCTGTTAGACGAGGTGCGCTCTTTAAGTCGACAAGTCGATAACGCTGAAAGAGCAACTCCAGCAGAGCTTGCCGATCAGTCAAGAGGTGTGATCGCTCAGATTGAGGAGATCAAGCATCGACTTTCAGATCCCAATTTAGAAATCAAAAGCGACTACAAGCGTATCCTTCGAAACAAGCTTGAGCATATCGATGAACACCTGAAAGTGGCACTGGACAAAGCAGGTGTTCAGTACATTCCACCAGAATTGATCGACGGTACGAATAAGACTCCTGTTGAGCGTTTTCTCAACATGCTGACGAGTGGGCAAGACCAACTGAAAACCTTAGGTGGTGACCTTGCCACGATTGGTGCTAATAAAGAGAGCATTAGTCCGGCGAGTCTACTCATGGTACAGGTAAAGGTGAACAGCATTCAGCAAGAGCTGGAATTTTTCACCAGTTTGCTTAATAAAGCTCTTGAATCAACAAAGACCATTATGAACGTACAGGTCTAATTGGTTGGGAGTCATTCAGGTTTGTTTTGCGAGAGCAATACGTTTGCACAGCAGGGGTTTTTGTTGCCAAAATCAGACAAATCTTTTCAGATCGGTGGCCGGACATGGTCGCCTCTTTTTGTAACTTCTAATTGCTACTTATTCGATTTAAAGGTGAAAAACCATGGGATTTGATGATCATTTTGACAAAGTACTAGGTGGAATCGAAGAGCTAGAGCTAACAACCGTTAACGGGCGCATCACTGAAATTGTGGGGATGTTAATCAAAGCAATCGTTCCGCAGGTGAAAATTGGTGATGTCTGTCTGGTTAAACGTCAAGGCGAGCCATTACGTACTGTTGTCGTAGGGTTTACTCGCGATGAAGTCATTTTATCACCACTCGGTGAGATGGAGGGCGTGGGTCCATCTTCAGAAGTCATTCCGACTCAACTTCCTTTGAATATTAAAGTCGGTCCACAGCTATTGGGGCGTGTCCTTAATGGCATGGGGGAACCCATTGATACAGACACCAAAGGGCCGCTTGAACTCACCGAGGCTTATCCTGTCATTCAGGATCCTCCTGATCCATTGAAACGAAAGAGAATCAGTGAGCCGATTTCTGTAGGAATACGTGCGATTGATGCTGTGTTAACGACGGGACTCGGTCAGCGGGTTGGTATTTTTGCTGCAGCGGGGGGAGGTAAATCAACGACGCTGGGAATGATCGCTAGGAATGCTGTTGCTGATGTCAATGTGATTAGTTTAATTGGTGAGCGGGGCCGTGAGCTTAGAGATTTTATTGAAAAAGATTTAGGACCTGAGGGGCTTGCTAAATCAGTCGTGATCGTTTCGACATCCGATCAGCCATCACAAGTGCGATTAAATGCAGCGTATGTTGGAACGGCGATAGCGGAATATTTTAGGGATCAAGGGAAGTCTGTGATCTTGATGATGGATTCCGTCACGCGTTTTGCTCGTGCGTTACGAGAGGTGGGGCTCGCCGCTGGGGAACCACCAGCACGTGCGGGTTACACACCATCGGTTTTTTCGACGTTACCCAAGTTATTAGAGCGTACAGGTAATTCCGATGTAGGTTCCATTACAGCGTTTTATACGATATTGGTGGCTGGTGATGACATGAACGAGCCTGTTGCTGACGAGGTGCGTTCTATTCTCGACGGTCACATTATTCTATCTGCAGAGTTAGCGCAGAAGTATCACTACCCGGCGATCGATGTTCTTTCTTCTAAAAGTCGTGTAATGAATTCGATTGTTCCTGAGGAGCATCTCATGTTGGTCAGTAAATTGCTGCAAGTAGTCGCTAGCTACAAGAAGAATGAGCTCCTCATCAAGATTGGTGAATATAAGCGCGGTGCTGATAAAGAGGGTGATTTTGCCATTGACCATATCGATAAGGTCAATAGCTTCTTAAAACAAGCAGTGGAAGAGAAATGCTCGTACGAGGAGACGATGCAGCTGCTACGTTCACTATTCAAATAGGAGTGCTTAACCGCATTTTCCTTTCTTTAAGAAAGAGAAATACGAATAAGCTCTCATCAATAAGATGATTGATAACAAGAGGTTTGCGTAATATGACCATGCCCACATATCCTCTGATGGAAGTTTTAGAGGTTAAAAAACGGAGGGTCGAAAAACAAGAAAAAATCGTTGCTGAAAAGCGCGAAGTTCTTGAACGTGAAGAAAAAAAGCTTAAAGAGCTAGAGGAAGCTCGCGATAAAGTTCTTCAACACCGAAACGATAAGCTACAGCAACTGAGAGAAGAACTTGATGGTGGTACGACGACAGACAAAATTAAACAAATGAAATTTTATCTCGAGGATGTCAAAGAAAAACTGGCCGTTGAAGAGAAAAAAGTTGCGGAGCAAGAAGAACAGGTAGAGGTCGCAAAGAAAGACTTAGAAGCAGCCCTAGAAGAGCTAAGACGAAGAAGAAATGATGTCGATAAATTGAAAACTCATAGGCAAGATTGGGAAAAAGAGATGCGAAAAGAAATGCAGGTCATTGAAGGGCGTGAAGAGGATGAGCTAGGCCAAATCATCTTCCTTAAAAATTTGAGGGAGAGGAATTAAAGAAATTTTTTAAGTGTTGTTGAAGCGATGGCTCCAATGCGTTAAAATGAGGTCATACCGATCGTGTTTCAAAATTCCAAATTTTGAACCACGATCGGTATAATAAAGAGAGTATCTCTCGGGGAGGAGAATGCCATGTCAACGCCAGATAAATTTTTCCAAATCAACGCAGACGTAAAACCCGGTGTGGTTTCGCATCGTGATGATGACCACCTAGAGTTCAGACGTCCGGATAATCCTCCGCAATCGAATAAAGATTTTGAAAAAATTCTCGATAAGAGGGACGAGCAGCCAACAAAAGATACTAACGAGATTGCAAAAGAAGGCCCTGAGGAAAAAGACCGTGTCGCCAAAAAAAATCCATTGCTAACCAAAGAAGAAAAGCTTGAGACGTTTGTTAAAGAAACGACACAACCAGATTTAGATCCACGTTTTAATCAAGCTCCCACCGTTGACAAAGATAGCAAGGTCGCACCCAAGTTAGGAAAAGAAATGACGGTCGCTCCTTCCGAAGAGCCAAGAGCGGTAGGATATATCGAAGGAAAAACGAAAGAGGAGGGGAAGATCGCTCTTCCTGGTGAGAAAGGAAAAACAGAGGTCGACACCGATAACCTCGTCAAAGCGATGCCTGCTGAAAAGCAGGCGATGAAGCTTCCAAAAGGAGAGGTTCCTGAAAAACCTGACCATCTATTGGCCCAGAATTTTACTGGTAAAAAAGAGATCCCAAAATCGCCCAACCAGCTGTTTTCCTCAATGGCTAAAAAATCAGAACAGTCCGTTACTAATGCAGGAAAAGAGCTACAAGGAGAGGGTAACGTCAATCTAATGTCTGGAGATCAATGGCCTCAGCAGGGATTAACCAACGCAGCAGACAAGGTCCAAGCAGCTCCTACACAAGAAAAAACTTATCAACTCATCAGACAGATTGCTGAACAGCTCAGTGTTGTTGCTACAGATTCAAAATCAGATACAACGATTACTCTGAAAAATATGCCACAATTTGCTGGGGTGAAGGTTACTGTAACGACTTACCCTACAGCTCGTGGTGAAATTAATATCACTTTTGAGAATCTCACTCAAGAGGGGAAACTCATCCTTGATATGGTCGATAACAGAGCAGCGCTCAAGCAGGCTCTAGACCAAAGAGGATTAACCGTTCATATGATCACGACAACAACGACAACGATTGAGCGTACATTCGCAGAAAGTGGTGGTGCACAAAGAGAGGGCCGTGGAGGTACTAGGGATGAAATGGCCGAAGGCGGTGGAGGTCAACAGAAACAAGGCCAAGAGGAAGATGCATAGTCCACATTATCTGTATCTACTCCTTCCGATTCAAGGACACCCAAATCGAAAGAAGTATATAGCCTATCTTGCTACCAAAACCTCAACTAAAACTTCCAGCAAGCTGTAGCACCAACGTATTGTCGTTGATACTTGTCCTCGCGCCTCAGGTGGATGCCAAGATGACTAAATCCGCCAATCATCAATGGGTTCTGATCAATCTTCTCTTTGCAACGGATATAAGAGTCTGGTGTGTGCTTACTATAATTACTAAAAAGGCGTTCACCTGTTACCGCACGTTTAAATGCAATGCAGGTTAAAGCCTCGAGAAATCCCGGTAATGTGCCCTGAGAATTAGAAAATGTTTTTTGGCGGACAATAGCTTTTTGATCTTTATAGTGCTTGTTTCTAGTTCCCTGAATAATTCTTTCGTAAAAGAGGACCCAATATGTTTTATCAACAGTTTCATTCCCAATAGTTTTGCGAATGGGGTTATAAATAGGCCATAATGAAGTACCTTTTCCTTCAATCGGCTTTTTAATAACAAACTCTAGTTTTTCCAGGTTAAGACCCTTTGGGATTAATGTCAGTGAAAATGTCGGCGTACCTTCTAGCTCACATTTTTGTTCCGTCTTGGTCATTTGGGTAATAATTTCAGAAGTAATCGTTTCAGAGGGTCGTTCTGGAATCTCACCTTCAATGTCATAATCGAAATATTTTTTCCAAGCTGTTTCATCATAAACTGTCAGATTAGAATAAGCTTTAGGTTTTACGATTTCGTTCTCCTTTTCGGACGCAATACTTGATGAAGTTTCCTGATTACCCAGAGTCATATTCCAAATTGTACTTAAGATATTTGGGTAGACTGTTTCTCTCTTCTCGGAATTGTCGTTTAATAGACTTGAGTAAGAACCATTAGATTGAATAATATTGTATCTCATTTTAGTCCCTTTTTTTAAACTAAAAAATGAATAATAATTTATGCCGAATTATACCGAAGTGAACTTGAAAATTGGAGTTCCCTTCGGTAAGCAAACCTTTAGGATCCCGTATCTTCGCCGTTTTGTTTTTTTATGAATTCGTAAAAGTCTTGAAGACCTCTTTGGTAAATCTCTAATTGATAACCGTTTGAAAAGTCATGTATATAGCATTCGATATCGTTATCCCTTAATTTATCTACTATATCCCAACGCCAATTCTGATCTTTAAAGGAAGGTTTAAAAGTTATCTCCACAGAACCACCATGGGATCTCTGTTTGATTGTTCTAATTTTATCAAGTGGGACTTCTAGAACCTTCGCGACCTCTTCATCTGTAAAAGGAAAATTATCTTTTATTTCTTTCTTACTAGGCTGTTCTGATGGTGATTCTATTTCTTTCTCATTAGGTTGTTCTGATGGTGAAACCGAAGTTCTTTTTGGAGAAATTTTTGGTGGTAGAGTAAAAGTAGAGCCACTTTTACTTTTATCATGTGATTCTTTTGGTTTTTGAGGGAGTGGCTGACCATTTAGAGTCTTTATAATATCATTTTTTAGAAGCTCTTCATGTTCGATAAGCGCTTCAATAAGACTATTCCACTGTTTTTCATTATCCTCTAGTAACTTGGTCGCTCTCTTTAATTGCTCTTGAAGAATTCTTTCTATATCAAGGGGTTTATTCAAGCCTGTAAGGGTTGATCCTAATCCTTTATCAACCAACATATCTGCAAACATTTGTGCTCGAGTTAAGTCGCTTTGACTGCCAATCGATTCTATACCTTTTGATTTTTCTGCAGCCATTCCACCAAGCGAGATGCAAATTCGATTTAAAAAATCTTGCTGAGTGATGTCTTTTTTGGGAAGGATCTCTGTATACCCGCTCGCATTTCCGTAGTTATGAACGGTGACCTTGAAGATATCGTACCCAAGAAGATGGGCAATAAGTGCATGTCCGGCTTCGTGAATCGCGGTAATTCGTTTTTCTTTGAAAGATTTAGAATTTTTTCTCTTGATACCAGCGGTAGTCAGTGTACGAGCTTCATCAATATCTATCCATTCAATTTGTTTACTTTTTCTCCGATTAGCGCATCTTGCAGCCTCGTTGATCAAAGAAGCGATTCCTGCACCTGTATAATTTTCAGTTAAGCTCGCCAACTCTTCTATGGAAATACCTTCTCCAAAAATCTTATCTTTAGAGTATATTTTTATGATTTGAATTCTATCATCATAGTTTGGTCTTGTAATTACAATGTGTTTATCGAACCTGCCAGGACGTACCACTGCAGTGTCCAGACTTTGATAATTATTGGTAGTGCCGATAACTACAACTCCTGGATTTTCTTGTGAAAGTAATGTCAGTAATTGATTCACAGTATTGTTTATATATTTTCCATGGACTGCATTTGGGGAGTTTGGTGGAAGGGAAAGCCGTCTTGGGGCTATGCTATCAATCTCATCAATAAGAATCACACAAGGTGCCAATTCTCTAGCTCTTTCAAAGATATTTCTTAAGGCCGCCTCAGCACTTCCAACCAATGGTCCTTGCAACTCCCCTCCAGACACTGTAATTAGTGGAACTCCAGCATGACCAGCTATAGCCTCAGCTATTGTACTTTTTCCAAGGCCTGGTTCTCCACTAAGAACAACCCCTTTAGGAGGCTTTAACCCGGAAGAATTGGAAGCAGAAGGATCTTGGAGATAACGAACGATGTCGGAAAGATGCTCCATGACTTCGCTATAACCACCTAAGGAAAATAGGTCCTTATCAGGAACTTTACCATTCCATTCTTGATGATTTTCCGAGAATAATAATTCCGGAGAGATCATGCTTGGTTTATCAAATTTTCCTTGAGGTGAACTCTGATTATTTTCTATTTCTATAAGCCGTTTCTCGGTTGCGATTTTACAATAATCGAGAGGTTTTTCAGAAACGTTAATCTCATTATCCCGAGTTTTAAATACTTGACTTGCTAGAAGTCCAACAGCAAATCCACCAACCGCACCGATCTTCCACGATTGATCATAGTTGTTTTTAGATCTAGACTCCGACTTAGATGTGAAAGATTGAGGGGAAAAGGTCGAGTGGATAAATAACTTTTGAACTTGATGTTGAGAGCAAGTACCTTTTTTCAAGTAAGGGTTTAGAGAGGAGGTTAGATTTATGGATGAAGCAGCTAAAGGGAGACGGGTAAACATTTCTTGTAATTCCTTTTTTTAAATATGGT
>JBCDHL010000084.1:0-7310 GCA_038750095.1 Chlamydiota bacterium | reverse complement strand
TCCAAAGTGCAGGGATTCAGCATCTCGCTCCAGTCTACCTACTTATCAGTAAAAACTCTAGAGACATTACTGATGCTGTCGGTTTAGTCAAACAGGTTGTGGGCGGTGTAGATATTCTCTCTTTTTCAGGAGAGACCTTAAAGTTAAATTCGTTTTTAGACGAGCTCCAAACGATTAGTGCCTTTTCCCCGAAACGATTGGTCATTCTAAAAAATGCTGACAAGTTGAAAAAAACTACTTTACAAACTCTTTCCGAATATTTTTCAAAGACAAACCCTCAGGTTCACTTGATCCTTACGGCTTCTGCAGTTGATAAAAGAACCTCATTTTATAAAACAGCTGAGTTAAGTGGCGTAATTCTAGATATCCCAGAAGAGAAGCCATGGATGCGCGAGAAAACGGTTCAGCGATGGTTGCGTGAGAAGGTCTACCAGGATGGTAAGCAGGTCGAGCCTAGGGCATGTGAATTATTGATGCAACAAATTGGAACAGATCAAGACCTATTAGTCCAAGAGTTGAATAAACTCTATTGTTATATTGGTGAGCGTCCTATTATCACCTATGAAGATGTGTGTGCGATTTCGTCCAACGTTAATGTGGACGATATCTGGAAATTGGGTGAGGCAATCTTTCACTTCAATGTTTCTGTTGCTTTGGAGGTGTTTAAAGCCCTACTTGATGATGGAGCTCCATTTTTGACACTTCTTAGGCAGTTACGTAGCCAATTTCAGTCATCTTTCCAAATATGTACAATCTTGGCTTGCGGTAAGGGACGTGATGAGGTGAGTAAACAGTTTCCATATCTCACTCCGCATTTGTTGAATAAGAAATTACAGGTTGCTCAGGGCTATGGCATAGCCCGTTTTAAAGAGGGGCTACTCACAATTGACGATACAGAGTACAAGGCAAAAAACAGTCTGGGAGAAGAGGCATTTCTGGGTGAAATGTTGATCGTAAAACTTTCTACAAAATAGATGATACTGATCATGATCAATATAAGGATGATATGACATGAATAAAAAACCAGCTTTATTACTTTTTCCAAACGTATTAGGTGATATCAAACATCATGAGTTATTCCTACCTGAAAGTGTAGGACGTGCAGTTAAAGGAATTGATGGATTGATAGCAGAAAGTGAAAAGGGAGGTAGAAGATTTTTAAGTCGCTTTGATTTAGAAGTTCAAGTACACAATATCCCCTTAGCGTTGTTCAATGAGCACACACCGGATAAGGATATCGACTTTTTTCTAGAGCCTATAAAAAAAGACGGCGAAAGGTGGGGCTTTGTCTCAGATGCGGGTCTTCCTTGTATCGCGGATCCAGGAGCGAAAATTGTGAGACGTGCACGTCAGGTTGGAATACTTGTGCAGGTGTTTACAGGCCCCTGTTCCATCACTCACGCTTTGATGCTTTCGGGATTGAACGGACAGCGTTTTTCATTTAATGGTTATTTGCCAAAGAGGCCCGAGGAGCGTGCTGTTGTTGTCAAACAATTAGAACAGAAAGCAAAAAAACATGATGAGACGCAAGTCTTCATTGAGGCGCCTTACCGAAACATGAAGACTCTGGAAACTCTGCTTGAGACTTTGTCTGATGAAACATTACTTTGCATTGCATGGGACCTTACTCTTCCGGAACAAGGTGTACACACTTATAATGTAGGGACATGGAAGAAAAGCCCTCTTCCCAACTTAGAAAAACGCTGCGCGACTTTCCTTATCGGCGTATAAAAACAAGGTTATATAAGTTCAGTGGCGATACTATCGTAAAGTAAGATGCCTCTTTTTGTAAGTTTCAAATGACCATTATCTAATACAAGTAGTTGGTTGTCTATTAGGTCATTGAGTGATTTGTTAGTGCTAGAAGGAAGTGGACCGTGTAGCTCTTCGAAGTATTCGAGATTGATACCATCAATTAACCTTAGTGCGACGACTAACAACTCTTTCTTCCTATCTTCGTCGGGTAGGCCATCAACTGTTTCTACTGGGATGAGGCCTTTTTGTAATTGTTGGGCGTAGCGGTTTATATTTGCCACATTTCGATAACGATTGCCTTTCCAAAAGCTATAGGCTGATGGACCAAGACCCAAAAATGGTCTGCCTGTCCAATACCCTGTGTTGTGACGTGAATAGCAACCGTCCTTAGCGAATGCGGAAACTTCGTATTGTCGCAGCCCAGCTTTTTCTAGTAAATTGGTGGCACGGGTATACATTTGGAAACTTGAAGTTTCACTAGGCAAATGTTTAGTAAGTTGGTTTTTGTATTTATGAAAGACAGTGTGTGGTTCTATGGTTAGGTTATAAAGCGATAAGTGTGTGATAGGTAGGCTACTAGCGGTTGTAATGGTCTTCTCCCAAGAAGTGTTCGTTTGATGGGGTAAATCGTACATTAAGTCGATCGAAAGATTCGAGATTCCCGCACGTACGATCTCTTCGACGGCATACAAAGCCTTCTTGGCATCATGCCTACGGGTAAGCAGTTGCAACTCGCCATCATCTAGAGACTGAACTCCCATGCTGATACGATTGATTCCAACATTCATGTATTCTGAAATGAGTTCGTAAGTGACATCTTCAGGATTGACTTCTAGGGTGACTTCAACATCCTCCTTAAAAGATTTCCGGATCTTGTCCAAAACAGCCTTTACCCGCTCAGGTCCAAATAGTGAAGGTGTACCTCCACCGAAATAAATGGATTTGAGTTGATTGTTTTTAGGTAACTTCTGAAGCAATAAATCCCACTCAAGCATTAAGGCATCGAGGAGCAGGTGCTTATGCTGCTCCTTGTCAGGAATGACGTAGAAATGGCAATAATCGCATTTTTTTTTGCAGAAAGGTATGTGCAGGTAAATGCTGAACTCTTTCGGGTCAGAAAGTGCGATTACCATTCATTTGCATCAGGGTCGATGATATCTTTGAATCCTCTTCTCCATCTGCTGCGCTCGCTGAAGAATGATTCCTCATCCTCTTCGACAAAAGTGGTTGTCTCAGTTTTATCTTCATCATCTTCATCGCGTTCTTCGATAATTGAAGAGTCTCCTTCGGTTGCTTCTGTGTCCATATCAAAAGAAGTTTCGCTCACACCAGCAGAAGATTCGTGTATGTCTATGTCAGGAATTGTGGGCATTTCTGTATAAGGAGACCTTGGTTGTTGCCGTTTGGGCGCAGCATATTCACCAGCATCTCCGCTTTCTTTAAGGAACTGAAGTCTTTCTTTCTCTTCTTCTATTTTCGCTCTAATCACTTGAATTTCTTCAGTATGTCTGTCAATATCATTTTTTGGAACTAATCCCAGCTTCAACCATTGCTCTAGGTCTGAAAGCTCTTGTTCAAGTTTTTTGAGTCTCTCACTTTTGATCTGTCTCATTCGTTACTCTATCGTTTCAAAGCTAATTACAGCTTATTTGGTTTGCAATACGAACCACAACTAAAATGATGAGAATGAAAATCCCATTCGGTTATGCCGAACGTGATCCAAAATTTTTGCTCGTCTTGTATGTAGTTCTTGAGATCGAAAATTCTGAGGAGAATATAACCCCTCGCTCCGATCCTATTAATATTTTTATTTGGATACAAGTTTTTTTTCTTTACTCATAAATGATTAAAAATTTTGCGATATCTTTTAACCATTTAGAAGTTGTGCGTATCCTTAAACCTCTAATAGTAAAGTGGTAATGTTTTTAATAGGTTCTAAACCTATGTTACCTAGTGGTTTTGCTTCTCAGCATCTGTTTTTTGAAAATTTACAAAATTCCAGATTATCAACAAGGATCGGTGTATACCCAAACAAGTTAATGATTTGGGTATAATACAGTATAAAATCTTCCTTGATAACTAAGGAGTTCCAAACTCACTAGGAGGTCGTTTAGCATAACGAAACGATGAATTAATTGCTAGGAAAATTGATTCGACTAATAAATAGAGATAAAAAAGATGTTCCCCACCATTACCAAAGCCATAGCTATGCAGTCCAGTTCCTAAAATATAATTTACACCGTACCAGGTAAATGCAATAACCATGAAGCCAATGACTGAACCAATCGCTAAACCATAGCTTCTCAATATTCCAAAGTAATGAGCATGCACGATGATCAGATATGTGCAGCACGAAATAAAAGCCCAGGATTCTTTGGGGTCCCAGTCCCAAAACCTACCCCAACTTTGCGCAGCCCAAACACCCCCTAGTATCGTTCCTGGGATGAGTAGTGCTAATCCGAGGTAGATCGACTGTAGGGTCAGTTTACTGATTAGTCTCATTGAGGCAGTAGATGCTCTATTTATTAAAGAGAGAATTAAATAAAGGTGTCCAAGGATTCCTGACAGTAGAAAAGCTCCGTAGCTACCAACGACCATAAGGACGTGTATAGTCAGCCAAAATTGTGAGTTCAGGACAGCCTGAACATTTTCAAGAGGAGGGGGGCTATTTGATAAAGTGAGGGTGAGTAAGAGAATAGCGCTGCCGGCGCTTGCACATGATAATGGGATTTTTGATCGATAAATGTAGGAGAGAAAAAGTCCAGTGATGACTGAAACCCAGGGGACGAAAAGAACCGTTTCTGTCATGTTTGATACGGGGGGTCTACCCATTAGAAAACAGCGAGTGATCAGAGCAATGGTATGGATCGAGAAGGTGATAAGTAGGGGGATGTAACTGAAATTTTTAAGAGGAAGTATCAACGTAAGCAATGAGCATGAGTAGGAGATGATGAGTAGGTACGTCCATGGAATACGACTGTAGTAGCTTTCGATTGATAGCTTGAGTAATGAAGGAAAATATAAGGGGCCTGCAGACGTTTGTTTATAAGGTGTCTTACTAAGGTTACTGTAGGCGTTCTTAAGAGCCGCAGAAAGTTTGTCAGTTTCTTTAGCTGTTGATTTATCTGTTAAAGAGGAGTTTAGTTGAATATAGGCATCCCTGATAGCCTCGAAGTCTGAATCAGAGTATGCTGTAAAGTTAGAGATGGGAAGTAAGGAATCTGTTTTCTCATCGTAAATCTTAAGTTTGACTGCTTTTAGAGGGTACCAAATTTCTGGGGTCGATTTATCCGGTAGCATCAAAAATGAAGATAGTGAGGAAGCTAGCCTGAGCTGCATGGGGTATTTTTGGTTTAAGGTACTATTAATTCTTTCTTGTGAAAACCCCTTGGATTTTAGAGTTTCGTATTCAAAAAGATATGGATCATTCGCCGTCTCCGTTCGAATCACTGTTAAAGATCTAAACAGTAAAAGTAAGTTTTCCGATAACTTACGATAATGTTGCTTTTGTTCTGGAGAAATATAAAAAATTTGCCCTTTTTTAAGGTAGTGCCAGGGTTCTTCTTCAGGAACTCCAGTAAGGGTGATTGAGTTGTTGCTATATTGTACTTTGAGATGAGGATGTAGTGCAGTTAATGTAAGCCTGCTTTTGCCTTGTTGCTCGTATACTTCCCAAAATTGACTTACCACAATAGGTTCAATTAATTTAAGGTTCAGCTCTTTATTATTCACCACCTTCTTAATCAGACTATCGAAGGATATTCTTTGGGTGTCGATCTCTAAAAGATTTCTTATGTTTCGATCTTTAATGATTAAGTTATTCGATTGTATATGTTTTTCATGGCCCTGCATGTGAAGGAGGAGCGCTTGATCTAGAGAATTGGTTGATAATTCAATATTGTTTTCCAAAAGGAAGTTTTTTGAGTAAACGTCAATCGGAATATAACGCCCTTTGTAGAGAGTCGGTAATGTTGACAGCTCACCAAAATTTTCATCACTCCCGTTAAGGTTTTGCAAAACTAGAACCAGCATTAATAAGTAGGGTATGATAAATGATCGCATCTAGATAATCCATGATTTAAAAATTTCCATACTAGTCGAAGGCATGGTTTAGTGCTAGGTATAACTTTCCCTGGTTCCCTTTGAGGCAAAGGATTTTACTTGAGATTAAATATATTTATCAGTATGTGGTTGTGTATAAGCCTCTCTAATTTGTAAATTGTGTATCGCGGTAAATTTCAAGTGTAAACGCTGCTATTATACCGATCGTGATTCAAGATTTGAAATTTTGGCTTTGAGAAAGCCTTTTATCTGGAACAACCTAAGTTGATCAATATTCATTAATATTCATCGACTTACGGTATCTAAGCTACGAGAACTTTCTCTTGGTCAAAAACCAAATTTTGAATCACAATCAGTATACATATTTACTAGCCATATAACTTGATAATCTGTATAAAACCATAACGCTGTACAATCTTTTTTAAAGAAGGTGTTTTTATGACGATCGGATTAGATTCTATCAAAAATGTTCCTGGAGCATTGGTAAAAAGTAACTTAGAAATTTTGGGAACCTTTGAAAAAGGGGAAAAACCCAAAACGGATGGGATATCTTTGTTAAAAGAAGATCGGTACATGGCCAAGATCCGTCGAGGAATACAAGGTGGATTTGATCCAAATGTTATTGAGAGTACCTATTATTCGGCTAAAGAGATTTGTGAAAGAGCAAAAAATGCGGATCGTTACGAGCGCCGTGAGGAAATATTAAAAGATGAAGTTGGAATCAAAAAGTTTGTGGTCGAATCGTTCAGGGGATTAAAAAATATCGAGGAAACTTATAGAAAAGAGGCTGCAATAACTTATCTCAACCCAGAAAGGAAATTGTTGGTCGCTGATACCTTGAAGAGAATTTACGATACGTACCATGGGGAATTTACTTCGTGCAATCGTTCCGTTGCAGCTTTAATATCAGTATTTGATGACGGTAATCCTACAAAGAAATCCAATCGAGAGCATGTTCAAACCAACAACAATGGGAGAAGTCAAGCGTCTAATGCGAGGGTGTTTTGGAAAAACCAAGAGCAAAATAATGGCCAACAGGTTAGCACGTTAAGGAGGTCGAATGAACCGACTTCGAATGAGGATCTTCCCATTGTTACTTTTTTTGGTAAGAATAACGAGCGAGTCTCAAGGAGGATCCAAAGAAATTGTAGTCCTGCTGTATCATCGTCAGATACAAAAGAGAATATAAGTGTTCCAAAAAGACGGGTTACGATGCTATTGACACAGATGGCTCAAGAGACGGTTGACAAAGTGAGACAGGAAAAAGAGAAGAAAAAAAATCAAGGATATAAGGAAAAATCTTCCATCAAGTTCTTTAAAAGAAAAAAAGAGAAAGAGGAAGAGCCCAAAGCTGTTATAGAGAAAAAGGAGTCTAGGTCATTCGAATATAAAGAAAAATCTTCCATCCGGTTTTTTAAAGAGAAAAAAGAAAAAGAGGTCAAAAGTACCTTAGAAAAGGAAGAGTCTTTACCTTTCTTAAAAGAGATAAATCT
>JBCDHL010000083.1:0-7312 GCA_038750095.1 Chlamydiota bacterium | reverse complement strand
TAGCAAGACAATAAAGCCTAGAAGTCCAGCTATCACTTTTACTTTTAGCGTGTAAGGGTGTCGAGCAAGAATTTTTTGAATAAAGTTTGGGGGAGGACGGTAAGGTATTTTACTCATAACTGGAATCCTAATCTTTCAATTAATGGTAGTTTATACCGATCGAGTTTCAAAAATTGAGATTTTGGTTTTGAGAGTGTCAAAATTCCGATTCTTGAAGTTAATTCGGTATAAACTTTAGAAATAGAGTATTAAACATTTTTTTTCAATGCTGCGATTGGCATCGAGATAGGTATACACGAAAAAAGAAAAGTATGTTAGTATATACCGTAAAATAAAACTTAAAGTCGCTGTGTTTTAGAATGAAATCTTTTAATTACAGAAAACTAACAATTAACGTCTTATGGCTATTTTTTGCATGTGCAACTCTCTATGGAATGAGTCGCCTGTATTATCAGTCCACTGGAGGATTTTCCATTCAGAATATCAGTTCTGACTATTCATATAACCCCGCCTGGGAAACGAACTCACTAAAAGATTCAGAAAAGGAATACGTCGATTCGATTTTATCTCAAAAATTCGTGTATCTAGGCAAGGGCTGTCAGTCTTATGTTTTCACCAGTGGGGATGGCGACTATGTCATTAAGTTCTTTAAGTATCAAAGGTTTCGAACAGCAAAATGGGTGGAGTTCTTCACGTTTATTCCATGGGTTGATGACTATTATTTGAAGAAGGTTCAAAAGAAAAGAGTGAAACTTGAGGGGGTCTTTTCTAGCTGGTGCATTGCATTTGATCATTTATCAGACGAAACGGGAGTTGTTTACGTCCACCTCAACAAAACAGACCATCTGCAAAAATCTGTTTCTATTATCGATAAAGCGGGTTATGAGCACAAAATTTGGATCGATGATTTCGAATTTATGATCCAAAAAAGAGCAAAAATGCTCTGTGATGAAATTGATGAGTTGATGGCTGAAGGGGGCATTGATCAAGCTCAAAAAATGCTTGTTTCACTAGTTGACACCATACTTGATGAGTATCATCGTGGATACGCCGATAACGATCACGCGTTGATGCAAAACACGGGTATTATTGAGGGAAAACCGGTTCATATTGATGTCGGGCAGTTCGTTTCTGAGGAAATTGTCAAGAATCCGAACTTCCACATGCAGGAACTTTACACAAAGACCTACAAATTCAGGATTTGGTTACGCGATACCTATCCTGAATTGTGTGATCGTTTTGAAGAGTATCTCCAGGATGTTATTGGTAACGACTTTGTTGAAATGAAACCATTGTGGCGTGACCGTATCGAAATATTTCAATGATGAGGTAACGTATGTGTACTGAGCAGCAATACCTTGGAACTTTGAGACAGCGTTTTGGATTTGATGACTTCCGTTCTGGACAGCTCGAATCGATACAGTCACTGATCAATGATAAAAGTGTCTTATGCATTCACCCTACAGGGTTTGGAAAGTCGCTTCTCTACCAACTACCCTCAACTATGTTGGACGGTCTTACAGTAGTGATATCACCGCTCCTTGCTCTAATGCGTGACCAATTAAAACACCTCAATCAACGATTTAATATCCCAGCAGCTGCGATTAATAGCGATCAAGATGAGATCGAGAATGAGGAGGCTAGGCGACTCGCTTCCAGTGGGCAGTTGAAGGTGCTTTTTGTTGCTCCCGAGCAGTTAGATCACGTTGATAGATTTGAATTTCTTCTCAATCTGCCTGTTAGTTTAGTCGTTGTAGACGAAGCCCACTGTATCTCTACTTGGGGGCATGACTTTAGGCCAAGCTACAGACAGATAGTGAACTATGTTCAAGCTATTCAATTGAAGAATTCAGAAGTCAGGGTCCTAGGATTAACTGCTACGGCAAATGGCAAAACTGAAGATGACATCAAAGAGCAGCTTAGCACGATACGTCCTATAAAGGTTCTCCGCGCCAGTATGGATCGCCCGAATATTTCTCTATCATCCATCACTTGTGAATCCATAGCGGAAAAGCTCGAAGCTTGCCATCAACTTGTCAAACAGTTACTTGGGTGTGGTCTCATCTACTGTGCAACACGAGAAAATACGGCAATCGTTGCCGAGTACCTTCAGCAGAAAGGGATTAAAGCTACTGGATACCACGCTGGTCTCTCTCCTGATGCCAAACGTGAGCTTCAATCGCAATTTATTGCAGACGAGTATCAGGTCATGGCTGCAACCAACGCCCTGGGAATGGGAATTGATAAACCCAATTTGCGTTATGTGATCCACTTCGACATTCCGGGATCCATTACCGCATACTACCAAGAAGTAGGTAGGGCCGGGCGTGATGGAAAACAGGCTAGAGGAATCCTTCTTTATCACGGACAAGATGTTAAAATACAGAAGCACTTTATTCATTCAGCTCAACCCTCTCATAAAGACTTTGAAGAGGCACTAGAGGTGATAAGCAACGTAGAGACCCCTCAAAAGCTGACGCAGATAAAGATGGCTACAGGAAAACATCCGACGATTATTACTGTCATCCTTGCTGAGCTCGTGGAACAAGGGTACGTACAGAAGAAGAGTCAGAGAGGATCTCAAATCTATTTGAGAACCGACAAGTCTGGATCCCCTAACCTTCAACGTTATAAGAATCAGCTTGAAACAAGGACTCGAGAACTTGAGGCAATGATACAGTACGCTAAGGAGGAGAGAGATTGCCGAATGGGGGTCTTGCGTAAAGCTCTGGGCGACCATGAAATTCAACCCTGCGGACACTGCTGTATATGCAAAAAGAGTCCTCTTGTTGTCGACACCAAAAGTCCAGCAGCTTTACAAGCATCTAAATGGCTTGAAGAACGCCTGGTGAGAATTCCAGAGTCCAGGATGCATAAGATTTCTCAAGGTTTAGCGTTACTTGACGGTCAACATCGTTCAACGGCGTTTGTCACATTCATGAAAAGGCGAGCAAACACGTCAATGATCGATATCGGGCTTTCCGAAGATTTAAAAGATCAGCTTTTGCGACATGCTGAAGAGTTATCGAAACACTCTATCATACAAGCGATTATTCCTCTTCCATCCCGAACATGGGGTGCTCGTGATGCCATAGCTAATTTGCTAGGAACTCAATTGAATGTTCCTGTTATGCACCAGATTCTTCAGTGGAGGCAGCTGCCCCCATCAAGGCAAGGAGAGCTGTTCAATAACGATCAGAGAAAGCATAATGTTCAGAAGTTCATGACCTGTACATCACCTTCAAGCCTCCATATGGATGGTGTATTGTTGTTGGATGACTATATAGGTTCCGGTGTGACGCTTAAAGAAGCGGCTCGCGCTCTTCGAAAAGAAGGACATTTTCAAGGGGTGATCACCCCTCTCACTATTGCCCAAGTAAAGTGGAAGCTTGGAGCTTCGGGAATGATTTAAAGTAACTCTTTTTTTTTTTGATTATTTATGAAATATTCGGGCTAAATAGATAATTTTTCCAACCCAGATGAGGTATTATGAATTTGTCAAATCCTACTGCTGTGATTGTTGATGCATACTCTTCAGCTTCCTATTTTCCCAAAGCATTTGAGAAAAAAGGATATGATTGCGTTCACATCCAGAGCTCTGATGAGGTTTTAAAAGTTTTTGAAGAATCATTCCATATCAATGAATTCGTTGCTAACTACATCTACAGGGGGGACCTTGAGGAGATAACACGCTCGTTGAAAAATTACAGCGTTCTCTGCGTAATTGCTGGCTGTGAATGTGGGGTTGAATTGGCAGACGCTATCAGTGAATCTCTAAATCTTAAAAGTAACGGGACAAGATTAAGTGAGGCAAGAAGGAATAAACATAAAATGGCAGAAGCTTTAAAAGCTGCAAGTCTGCCAACTCCAAAAAACTTTAAAACAGCATCTTGGAGTAAACTAATGGATTGGAAAAGAGAGGAGAGTGTTGACTATCCTATTGTTCTTAAACCTCTTAAAAGTGCAGGGTCAGACAGTGTGCGCATTTGTAAAAATGAATCCGAACTGAAAGATGCTTTCTATAATATTGCTGGCAAAAGAAATATATTGGGATTGGTTAATGATGAGGTCTTTGCTCAATCTTTTTTGAAAGGTTCGGAATTTATTGTAAACTCAGTGAGCATGAACGGAAAGATGTATGTCGTAGCAATTTTAAAAGGAAAGAAAATTTTCCTCGAAGGAATAGGATACATCTATGATCGAGAAATCATGATGAAGAGAAGGGGTGACAAGCAGGATGCCCTTATATCAATGCACGAGAAAGTCATCAACGCTCTTAACATAAACCATGGGCCAGCGCATGGTGAATATATGCTAACAGATGATGGTCCGGTAATGATCGAAGTTGCTGCGAGAATAGCCGGTGGCGTTAATCCAAAGGGGAATGACGAAAGCGTGGGATATAATCAAATGGATCTGACTGTTGACTCCTATGTCGATGAAAAACACTTTGAACTGATGACCAAGAAGGACTATGAACTGAAAAAACAGTTTTATGACATTGAATTAAATGCGTTGTGCGAGGGTATAGTCGGTGATACAGAAGGTTTTTTGCAAAAAATCTCACAACTTCCCAGCTATTCTTCAGCCCATTTAAAGGTCTCGACCGGCAGCAAAGTATCAAAAACTATAGACCTTGTTTCTTCTCTTTGCAATGTGATACTAGTCCATGATGATAAAACTGTTATAAAAAAGGACTATGAAGAACTCCTGTCCTTTTCCAAAGAGCTTGTCAGATAGGTAGGGGCGATTATAGCGGAGAAATTTGGGTGTTTTTGACTAAAAGGTAGAATTGGCAGAAAAAGGAGCTGCAGAAGGCCTAAAAGACTCCGCTGCAAATGTTAGGTGTTGGGCTTTCGATATACTCTGCACCCTAGTTGAAAAAGGCATGGGTACGAATTGGCAGAGAAAGCTGCCACAGAGTTGGTAAAAGACCGAGACAGGAGAGTCAGGGAAAAGGCTAATGAGTTACTCAAAAGGGTTGGTGAAATGAGAAAGAGCGTGGATATGACCCAGCAGAAAAAGCTCGTCTAGTATCTTGTTTATTCTACTCACCCTTTAAAAAACGCCTTAGTAGGTCGCTTAAAAGCAAGAATTTCCAATTTTTTTTGGTTTTTAGGAAAAATTTGGGGAGCATTTTCTTATCTGTATAAAATCAAAGAAATAGTTTGCCAAAAAAATCTAATTATATCTCGAACTAAATTAACAGAGATGTAATAATCCCGATTTTCAATTATTTTTATTCAATGGAGAACCATGTTTGTTGATAGAGCTGACTATATAAAAAATTATACTTGTGCAACCTCAGACCAATTCAGTTCTGAGGATCCTACCATTAGCCAAAAAGAGGTTTTTCCCTCTCAAATTTCTGAAATCGCTGTTAAGAGTTTTCTTAGTTCATCAAGCAGTATACCTGAAGATAAGGTTCAGGGCGGTGAAATGGTTATGGGTCTTAGAGAGCAACAGCTTAAAGAGCAGGTTATCAGAGATGCTCTTATTTTCGATGAAGCAGATTTCAGTGCCTATGGTAACAAACATGAAAACTTAATGAAACTTGAGCGATTAGTAAACGGATTGCAGCTGAAAGATGTTTTTGTTCCAAAACCATGCGGTATCAAAAGCGATGTGATTAGGGATTTTCTTAAATTTTGTAAGCCGGAAATTTTCGATGCATGGCTAAACCTCCAAACGCTATACAAAAATCATCAAGAGCCAACACCATTTCTAGAACTTTCCAAAACTAAGGAACTTCTCAAAAAGATTGATGGGATGGTTTGTGAAGCATTTTCTACAGAAGATACTTTTGAAATGTTGAAAATTTCGCAGGAGTTCTCTCCATGGCTTAAAGAAGTCAAGGAAAAGGGAGGCTATCTGGTGGTTCGCAGTACTGGAGCAGAAGACTCCGACAAAGTGGTTAATGCAGGAGCGAATACCAGTGTGAGCTACGTCTTACCATCGGAAAAAGAGTTCTGCCTAGCCCTAGGAGAGGTCGTGCGCTCCTATTTTAGCCTCGGCTCCTTGCAAACTAGAATCCATTCTAAAGAGAATCCTTTTGATAGCGATTTAAAACTTGCGGTTACTGTTCAAAAGCTTATAGGTGAGCGGATTGGTGGAGAGAGTGATGCGAATGAAATTCCGATATCAGCTGTCCTATTCACCAATGAACCTCTTTATATTGGTAACGAACGTTTCCGTGTGATGCGTATTAGTGCATCTTTTGGTCATGGAGAAGGCGTGGTTAAGAATAAGGGAGTCGAAGGTGATACACTTACTATTCTCCAGAGTCAGATAAATCCTGATAGAATCTATGTTCTTTATGATAACCAGGAAAAGAAAACACGGTTGGCCCCATCACAACTTTCTGATAACGACGGAGTAGAGCTCGTGAAGATGAACAACCCTCATGAATTGATCAGAAGAAGGGTTTTTGACAATGATGCGATGATTGCGCGTCTTTTTGAGTTAGGTCTTATCGTAGAGGACTATTTCCAAAAACCTAATGATATGGAGCTAGTGGTTAAAGGAGATAAAATTTACCCTGTTCAAGCAAGAGCTGTTGTTCGAAACAAACAAATCCCTACCTATCTCGATCTTAAAAAAATCGAAAAAAATGAATCACTCCCGATTAAAAAAACAGTACAACTCTCTGCAATCGTTTCAGGTAAGGCTTCAGTAGTAAAAATTACTAGCCCGCAAGAAATTCTCATAGCGAATAGCCTAACTGAAGTACAGGAGAAACAGCTGTTCAAAGAGGGACAACACAAGCTTGTGATCGTCCAACAAAAAGAACCTGCAAATTCCCACCCCGTTATAAATTTTAGCCTCTATGGTCTGCCATGCCTATGCACAGAAGGAGATGGTGAATCAGTTTTTGAAATTGTCAGAGAGCTCAATGATAAGAATAATGAGCTTGTCGTCTGTACACAGTCAGCTGCTCTCCATCTTTGGAGCAGAGAGCTTGCATCTGTCGATGATTATGTCAGCAAAGGGTTTATTACACACCCTGCAAACATTGCACACTCTCAGCCGATCACAGAGTTATTGCCTGAAGATATGAAAGCCAAAGTTGAAGTTCCGCAAGAGGTAAGGGATCTTTTATTTAGAATAAGAGCTGCTACGACTTCTGAGATAGCCCTGAGAGCATTAGAAACGCTTAGAAAACATACCTGGTTACAAAATTTAAGTGAGAAAAAGGCGACGTTAGAGAAACATTTAAATTGCGGCTCTTTAGTGGATCGTAATGTTAAACTTTTGAAAGAGTCTATCGAACAGCTTCAAGAAAGCGTTGATAGTGCTTTTAATCAGCTACAGG
>JBCDHL010000082.1:0-7410 GCA_038750095.1 Chlamydiota bacterium | reverse complement strand
TTTCTGTGATTGCTGCCTCTGCTACTAGCTCATTGATTCTTAAGGGAAAAAATTTAGATGCCGAAGTTCTCTTTACGACAGCAATTGCTCTTGTTGCCACGATGACAGTTTTTATGGGGACATCCTTTTACCTTTTGGGGAAATTTAAATTAGGTAAAATTATTGAATATACACCCTATCCTGTTATTGCAGGATTTTTGGCGGGTACAGGTGCATTGATTATTATAGGTGGGATAGAGATTAGTACTGGACTGAGTTTTTTTGAGGGAGAGATAAGGGGGATATTCGAACCTAATTTAATGGCATTATGGGTACCAGAAGTAACCTATGCGATTCTCATGGTTATTATCTTGGAGAAAATGAAGAATATTTTTTTATTGCCAGTGATGCTGTTGACGGCAATGGTTGCTTTTTATGGAATTATTTGGTTTTTAGGGGTTTCCATTGAAGAAGCAAGTCTGAGGGGAATGCTCCTCGGTCCATTTCCAGAGTTTTCCTTTGAAGATCTAGCTGTCTTGGCTAATGTAGATAATATTCAGTGGTACCTAATTTTTGATCAATTACCCGATTACTTCATTGCTGCTTGCCTAGGGGTTATTGCTTTATTGTTCAAGACCAATAGCTTAGAAGTTATTTCTAACACAGATATTGATATCAATCATGAATTAAAAGTGACGGGTACTGCTAATATCCTTGCTGGTTGCGTTGGTGGGATTGGTGGTTATCCGCAGCTTGCGACTTCGGTCATCAATCAAAAAATGGGTGCTAAAACCTATTTATCTGGGATATCTCGTACCATTACCATTGCCCTTTTGGCGATAGTGGGATTGCCTCTGTTAGGTGTTATGCCTAAGTCTCTTTTTGTTATATTACTGATTTTTCTGGGTATCTACTTTCTATATGATTGGTTGTATCAAACATACTTTAAAATCAGTAAATATGAATATTTTTCTATACCCATTATTGCCTGTACAATTGTGGTTAGTGGACTGCTTGTTGGGGTATTGACAGGGGTGGTGATTTCACTAGTTATGTTTGCCTTCAGATATAGTAGCATAAAAATTATTAAGAGTGAATTGTCTGGCGAAGCTTGCTCAAGCAATATTGAGCGTGATTATGCGAAAAAACAGGTTCTACAAGGACATAGGAGAGATATACGTTTAATTTACTTGCAGTCATACATATTTTTCGGAAATAGCGTGAGCCTTGTCGATAAAGTGATTGAGGATATTAAAAGTGAAGAGATCCCGATTAAATACTTGATTTTAGATTTTAAAAATGTCTTTTCTGCTGATGTTTCAACTATTTTTAGCTTCATAAAAATTTCAAGATACTGTGTAAATCATTCAGTTAAATTGATTTTTAGTGAACTTCCTCAACAATTAAAGCTCGAGTTTGAAGTCGCTAAAAAAAGTCAATTACCGTTGCAATACCAAGAAGTTTCCGATGTAGATCACGCTTTAGAACTGTGTGAAAGTGATATTTTAGAGGTTTACAAAGATGATCTCGGGCCAACTGAAGAAAATATAAAAAAGCTTTTACCGAATCTTTTCAAGCACGAGGCTTTCTTTAAATACTTCGAAAAGTTACTCGTTCCAAAAGATACTATTATTATGAGTGAAGGAGCAGAATCAGAATCACTGTTTATCATAGCTAAAGGTAAAGTTGAAGTTTTCATTACTGATGTAAAGGGTATAAGTAGAAGGATGAAACTTTTGAGTTCAGGAACAATTATTGGAGAAGTGGGGCTCATGATGAATACTCCAAGAACTGCTTCAGTAAGGGCTGTTGAGGATTGTGAACTTCTCAAATTAACTAGAGATAATTTAGAAAAGCTTAAAAAAGAACACCCCATAGGGCTTGCTGATCTTTATCTTGACATTGCTTCCATTACAATGGAACGATTTATTAGTGTCAGTGAGTCTTATAGACAACTTAATGCTTAATTCGTTGTTATATCAACCCACCACCATAGGCATACATTTGTAAAAACACATGGCCAAGTTTCGTGATGGTTTCTGCGTAGGTATCCATTTCTAAAGAATGGTCTATAAATGGGATTCCAAGAAATGAACCAATAAAAGAAATATTGCTTTCGGCATCCATTATGCCCTTAATGTACCCAACAGGATCGAGTAGGCACACACCATCTCTGATACTGACGAAATTGATAACATCACTGAAACCCACACTATCCGTTATCATTGTTGCTGAGCCAAATGAAATCACTTTTATCATTTTACGTTCTTCAGGTGTTAACAGACTCGCTGCAATTGCGGTATCTGTTCCACCGAGGCTGTGGCAATAATGAATGATTGTTCCTCCCCCATCAATACCACCCATTTCTTGAATCATTTCCCTCCATGTAGAGGCAAGTTCATTTGCATAAGAGGAGACATATCCACATTTTATAAGAAACGCCATCAACATATCACCACACCAGCCAGAAGTTGGTCTAAAAATGTAGTGTATATTGACACCTCCATGTGTGCTGTTTATCATCTCTAAGGACTCGCGGTAATAAGAGCGTATGTTTGATATACCGTTAAGGAGAGTTATGCGTACTTTGTCAGAAACTTCTCCCTGTCCATAAACACCACTCTCGAGTGGGTGAGAATAGTACCCTACTAAAGTAAGAAATCCTTTTCCAAAGTATTCTTCTAAAGTTGAAGTGATGTCGGGCTGTATTTCTTTTAGGAATCGGGTTTTTGCTTGGATAAAGCTTGAGGCCTTACTTCCAAAGTCCATGATAACATTCAGCACATTGTCGAAGAAGGATGTGATACTATTTAAGATTTCTGAGCAGGTAATGAGACCATAAAGGTCGTTGTTTTCTAAAGGGTTATTATGCACGTAGCAATAACGGTTTATACCATCTAAGTATCCGAGGGGATCGTTTGTGATCCATCGACCCATTTTTGGGGAGTAATAACGCTTTCCAAAAAAGACAAATTTTGTTTCATTCTCGTAGCGTTTACTACTGAATCTCCATGAACAAATAGCCTTGTCAGGTGTCTTGATTTTTTGATCTCCTCCGATAACGACCTCTTCACCAAAAGCTGTATAACGGTAGCACTCCATCACTTCTGCTGTAGCGATATCTACAAGGCAAGTGATGTTTCCCCTATAATCATTAATAGCAGCATAGGTACGATTATTCACTTCGATAGCGGTAGTTGCTCCGATATCCGATTTTTTGGATGTATTAAGAATTCGATGCTCTGTAATCGAGCCTAGATGATCTGTTTGAGCGATTTCATTGTTGTTCACAAAAATGAATTTTGTGGTTTCTCTCGTTTTCCAGTTTCCTTCAGGAGAGTATTCTTGGACTATTTTTAATAGTCTTCTACCTTGAGAATCATATGTATAGAGTATTTTGAGATCATTATCGATGACAACAGAAGTCATTCTGTTGAGAGCGTCGTATTTGAATGAGAAAGACTCTTCTTCGTTAATCTTTTCTATTAGGTTACCGTTTGTATCATAGACATAGTGATAGTCTCCGTCATGGGTTAATGCGTTGACTGCGTTAGTTGTCATTATTTCGTTATTACGTGAGGTTCTATTTCCAAAAGAATCGTATGTATAATTGTTTGTTGTCAGACCTGATTCTTGTATCAATCTTGAGTTGGCGTCGTGTTGGAATTGACTTTCTAGTTTACCGAGAGCGTCTCTGGTGGTTACCTTGAACAATTGTTTTGATTGAGATTTATTGTCTATTTCTCTTTCAATAGTCTCTTCCCACCATGGTGAGTAGGTGTATTGCCGGTGACCCTCTTTGTTATACTGATAATGTATATTCCCGCAGTCGTTTGCCAAATTTTCGCTAAGTAATTTTCCTGATAGATCGTAGCCTGTAAAAGTGTGGTGGTATTGTTCACGTCGTTTACTGTCTTTTCTAGTTATCTTTTGGAGATTGAAAGCATCGTACTGGTAGTCAACTGAGGAATTGTCTGGAAGCGTGTAAGATGTACACCTGCCCATTTTGTCATACGCATAACTCATATTGAGACCATTTGCCAGCGTTTCGTGAGTAATCATCCCTGATTGATTGTATTCAATTTGTGAGATCAGATTATTGACTCTATCTAGGGTTTGATAGACATTACCATTGGCATCATAAAAGTATTGGTAGTCGACAGTAGCATCGGAGGAGTAAAAACGAGTAATATTTCCAGATTCATCATATTCATGTGTGAGGGCGACTCTATCGGGTTTTATGATTGTTTCAATTTGTCCATGATCATTGTAATAATATTGTGTTGTCCTTTGTTCTCTAGATCCTTCAGCTTCAGTAATACTTTCCAAACGACCACCTGGACCGTATTTCCATGAAAGAGTAAACTGCTTACTTTCTTTTTCATTTTCAAAAGAGTGAATTTCTTTGACCTTGTTACCGGCTAGGTCATAGATCATTTTTATTCTTGATAAAATGAAACCTTGAGAATTTTTTCTTATAACAGAAATTGCTCTTCCTAAAGCGTCGTAGGAAGTTTGAATAGTAATTCCTTTTGTATTTGTTACCTCTCTTTCGTGTGATACCTTTTCGCAATTGATGTTTGGAAAAGATTTTTTATCAATTAATTTTTCTTTGTCGTGTTCAAAAATCTCTTGTCTAAGAACCGTACCATTAGCATCTTCAACTCTAGTTTCTATTACATTGTTTGCAGCATCTCGCATAGTAATAAATTTAGAATAATCGTTTGGAGCATCACCAAACCATACTTTTTTTGCTAAAATATTCCCTAGTTGATCGTACTCTATATCGGTACGACTTAGGCCATCGGTATTCGATTTAATGATGGAGACTTGTTGTCCTTTTGAATTATAGCGATATGAAATTTCAGTTCCATCGAGTTGAGTGGTTTTTATTAGGTGAAATCCGTTGTAAAAGGAGTTAAGTGAGGAGAGTATTTGTCCTGTAGGAGAGAACTTCTCTTCTTTAATAACTCGTGACTGATAGTCTCTATGGTAAAGTGTTGTGAATCCTAATTTATCTACCTTTTTTTTGATAGACCCATCCTGGTAATATTCAAACTCTTCTTTTGTTTTGTCTGGGTGGATGATTTTCAACGGTTTTCTGTAAATATTGTAGGTAATATTCGTCACATACCCATTGGGGTCGACTTTTTTAGTTGGCTGGTCAAAAACATTGTATTCGAATGACTCTTCCGGATGGTCGAAACTTTCGTCTTCTTTCATGACAGCGGGGTAGGTTACTGATGTTAGTCGTCCTAACTGATCGTATTGGTAATGAGTTTCATTGCCATAGTTGTCAATATCCGCGATTTTGTGATTCATCTCATTGTAGCGGTAAGAGGTAAGGTTGTCTTCTTCCCCGTTTTTAATTGTCACCATTTTGATTAGTCGTCTGGCTTTATCGTAAATCTTGTGGGTTGAAATATTGCTGCCGTCGCATTCTTTAACGAGCTCGTGGGTGATGTTTCCATTAGTGTCGTAATTCCAAAACGTTTCATTACCTGAAGTTTCTGATTGGTGAGTTTTTCTCCCAAGTAGGTCGAAATTTTGATAAATCGAATATGTATAGTTATTTTCTGCATCGTAGATATCTTTTTGGATAACTTTGTTGAGATCACTATATTGATACGTTGTATGCTTAACGGGGAGATATTCCCCTGTTTCGAATTCATAATAAAGTTCTTCAATACATTCTGGCATACCTATGGCGGGTTGCATTTCTCGTAGATGGTATTTTACTGAGTGTCGTTCGGTGATTCCCCCAATGTCCTCGAACAATTCACTTGAGCCGTCATCTGTAATCGTTTCAATGAGTAATCCATCCTCATTGTAAAGGTTGAATTGACGAATATGGATATTTTCTTCATCACCAACAAGAAGGGAATGAACTCTTAGAGTGTCACCTTCGTAACGGTAACATGTTACTTTTCCCGAAGGCTCCTTTTTTCTGACTAAACGTGTTGAAGCCTTCTCTTCACCATATTGCTCGTAAGCATAGCTCCATTCTGCACATTCACATATGGAGTTTACCGGAATTCCATTCTCAGAGAGATGAAGAGACTCACTTGTCGTTCCTGAAATGTTACCGTAAGATCTTTCTTTGATAAGTAGGCCATGTTCGTCGTAATCGTAGGTTTGACATAAAACTGTTTGCCCACTTCCATCCTCTAGCGTTTTGCTAACCAGGTGCTGTTTTTTTTTGTTACCAATTTGATCGCTCCAATAGAATTTTTCCCTCTTATAAAGAGCTCCTTCGTTGTATGTGTCGATACTTGTTAGTCGCTGATCATGGTTATAATGATATGTCGTTTTTTGACCATTTGAGTGGATAACATCTGTGGATCCTTTGTTGTAAAAGAAACACTGGGTGATGACTGAAGAGCCGTCTTGACCTAAGGGAGCTTTTTGAAGTTTGATTCTTCCAATACGAAAATCGCGTATGGGGTCGTCAACAGTGACCAGCGTTCCCCCTACATTATTGTGTTTCCCATCATAATACTCCGTTTCAAGGTATCCCCCATCAGGGTATTCGATTTTTTGAATTAAATCTTTTCTTTCATTTGGGTGTTGCCGATAACTGTAGAACGTTTGATTGCCCATCGTGTCGATCACACTGCTTATCATTAGTCCGGGTGTTCCACGTGTAACAGCTTCCTCTTTATAACAGTAGCATAGCTCTCTACCATCGGATGTAGATACCTCACAAACACTCTCATCACCGTTAGAACTGTACTCAAATTTTGCGGAAGTATAGATTTTATCTCCCGAAGTATTTGTTACTTTGACCTCTTTTATGCGACTATTAGAGTCATTGATGTATTCGAAGGTAGCGTCATCTATCGTTGTTGGAATTTCAGAGACATTTTCAGACAGGATACCTGGGTGGTTGAAGTGCCACGCTAGCCCATCATTTGGATTTCCAGATTCGATACCAAAAAAATAGCGTTCGATGGTAAGTGGTTTTGGGCCTGGAACTGAGATGTCAGTTGAGACCTCTGTATATTCGCCGGTGATTACGTTGACTGAGCCTGAAATAGATGTGGGACTCGAAGTGGAGGCAGGAAGATAGTGTTGAGTTAGGACTAAGAAAAAATAGCTGAGAAAAGTTAGTAGTTTAGTATTTTTAAATACCATAGGGATACGACTCCTATTATAAAGATTTTCGGTTAATCTCCCGAAATCAATTAACTATTAATTAGTTTAGATACCCATATTAATAAAATTATTACAAATTTATGGGCTAGGGAAATATGATAAACCGTTTTGGAGTAAAAAGCAAATTTGTCAAAATAATTCCAGGAGCTCCCGTGAAAAAATAAATTGAATGGGTTTTTCTCGGATTTCTACTTACCAGAAAATCGCGGGTAGGCGGAAAATCATGGAAATTAAGAGTCCATTTTAAAATCCGTATAAATCTGAGTTAAAAAATTC
>JBCDHL010000081.1:0-7420 GCA_038750095.1 Chlamydiota bacterium | reverse complement strand
TTTTTGATTCAAAACCCAAAAATTGGACAATTCCCATTCTCCTTACTGGCATTTTTCCCACCATCTTTGGTAAAATAGAAAATAAGTATTCTCATACATAAAGGTACACCATGCTTAAAAAAGCCTATTTTGCTCTAGTATTCCTCGCTTTTAGCTTTTCTATCGAAGCCAAGCTCCCCGATCTGACTCCAGAAAAAACGGTTAAAACGACAAATGAAATCCTGAAACTTCATGCTTCTTATGAAGAAATCAACCCTGAGTTGATGAAAAGAATTTTCAACAACTATTTGGAAGAGCTTGATCCGACTAAAACGTACTTAATCAAGTCTGATATCGTACAATGGCTGGAACCAACAGATGATCTGCTCCAAACCTCCGTCACCGAATTCAAGGTTGGCGACTTCAAAACTTTTGATGAAATGTACGAATCCATGGTTTGTGCTATTGAATGTCGAAATGGACTCGACCGAGATATTGACCCTGAAAATCTTCCAGAAAATGTCAATGCCGAAGAGTTCAAAGATATGGAGTGGGTGGCAACACAAGACGAGCTTATGGATCGCTTATTAAAGATACGCTCTCTACAAGTCGAAACAGCTTCCAAATTAAATGAAGAGCTAAAAGAGAAGTCTTTAAAACGGATTGCTAAGCGTCAGACCAAAAATGAAGAAGAAATCGTGAATCCTGATCCAGATCACCGAAAAAAACTCATACTAACTAAAGTTCTTAAAGCAACGGCCTCCGCACTTGACGCTCACACCTCCTACTTCACCCCTGATGAAGCTAAACAGTTTATGATCAATGTACAGCAACGCCTATACGGGATTGGCGCTCAACTTCGTGATGATGTCAACGGCTTTTCTATTGTCAAAGTTGTTGAAGGAGGACCTGCTCACCAAGGGAAAGAGCTCAAAGCTGGTGATCGAATCATTGCTGTTGATGGCGAGCCAGTCGTGGGTATGGGGATTGAGGAAGCCGTTGAGCTCATTCGTGGTGAAGAAAACAGCCCTGTTGTATTAACGGTGATCCGCGAAGGAGGTGAGGATGAATCAAAAGAGGAAAAGAAGCTCGATATCACGATCATTCGTGGAGAAGTTGTCTTAAAAGAGGCTCGATTTGAGTCCTCCTACGAACCTTATGGTGATGGAGTCATTGCTTACCTCAAACTTCACACCTTTTACCAAGATCCAGAGAGCTCATCTGCAATCGACCTGAAGAAGGAGCTAGAAAAGCTAAAAGATGAACATGATATCAAGGGTGTGATTCTCGACCTGCGCTACAATTCTGGCGGTATGCTATCTCAGGCTGTAGAAGTGACAGGACTTTTTATCACTAAAGGTGTCGTTGTTTCTATCAAAGATAATACGGGCCATATTCAACATCTGCGTGACCTAGATGGCAAGACAATATGGGATGGACCCTTGGTAGTCCTAGTCAATCGCGCAAGTGCATCAGCGTCAGAGATTGTAGCTCAAACCTTACAGGATTACGGGCGTGCAATCATCGTTGGTGACGAATCAACCTTTGGTAAAGGATCCTTTCAAACTTTCACTCTAAACAATCAGTCGGGTGAGGTTAACCCAGATGGGGAGTATAAAGTGACGCGTGGTCGTTACTATACGGTATCTGGTAAAACTCCTCAACTTTCGGGCGTGACTTCAGATGTCGTTCTTTCAGGCCCCCTCTCTGAATCAGAAATTGGTGAGCAGTTTGCTAAATACCCCTTGGAAGGTGACGAGATCAAAGCAAATTTCGATGATGACCTAAGTGATGTACCCTTCGTGCAACGCGATAGAGTACGCATGGTTTACAAGTACAACTTGCAACCACAACTATCTCGGTATAATCAGCATATAGATCGTCTGGTAAAAAATTCAGAATACCGGATAGAGAACAACAAAAATTACCAGTCGTTCTTAAAAGAACTCAAGAAAAAGAAAAAAGATGTTGAAGAAGATCAGGAAGAAGAGTTTGGTCAAAATGACCTACAGCTCACTGAGTCCTTGAATATTATGAAGGACCTGATCATGCTCGATGAGATGACGAATAGTTCTGCACCTAAAAAATAGTATAAATATAGAAATTAAATAGCCAATTTTATATCTATAGGGTTTGAGTATCTCATAAAGTTAGTACTATATGCACGAACCTACCAATCATCAACACCTTAAGCGTTCTATTTCACTACCGTTTATCACATTATATGGAATAGGTACGATCATTGGAGCTGGGATTTATGTCCTAACGGGAAAAGTTGCCTCTGTATCAGGCATGCAGGCTCCCTTTGCCTTCATTCTATCTGCGTTAATTGCCACATTTACAGGGCTTTCCTACTCAGAGCTTTCTTCTCGCTACCCAAAAAGTGCTGGTGAAGCAGTTTACGTTTTACACGGGTTTCGTAGTAAGGGATTTTCTAGTTTGATAGGCTGGATGGTCATCGCGACAGGAGTCGTTTCAGCTTCGGCAATTACTTTAGGATTTGTAGGATATTTTAAAATATTTTTTTCATTTCCCGACTGGGCGATAATCGTTGGTGTTGTTTGCTCAATGTGCTTTATTGCCTCGATAGGTGTAAACGTATCTGTAGGAGTTGCATCGGCTATCACTATCTTAGAAGTCTGTGGACTCATCTACATTATTAGCTTGGCAGGTGGAAGTCTGGCAACTCTACCGGATCGTTGGCTAGAAATCATTCCAAGTTTTACCACCACCGATTTTTCTAACGTATTTCTTGGGGCATTTTTAGCTTTTTATGCCTTCATAGGGTTCGAGGACATGGTGAATATGGCCGAAGAAGTAAAGGAGCCCCAACGGACTTTGCCAAAAGGAATCATGCTAGCACTTGTCATCTCAGGTTTACTCTATTTTCTTGTTTCATTGATTTCCGTTCTCGCCTTGCCAATCGAGGAGCTCAACAGTAGTGAAGCTCCGCTCGCTGACCTTGTCGCTTCCAATGGATTATCCTCTGTTAATTTTATTGGGATTATCGGTATGATAGCGGTGATTAATGGAGCGCTTATTCAAGTCATAATGGCCTCTCGTGTCCTTTATGGAATGGGAGAACAAGGAATTGGTCCAAAGTCTCTTTCTTATGTCAACTCATGGACACAAACACCTGTTACAGCAACATTCTTGGTATCAGCCATCGTTCTGACCCTAGCTCTTTGGTTTCCGATTGTCACTTTAGCAAAAATAACAACACTCATCATTCTATTCGTCTTTTCTACGGTAAACTTGTCTTTGATCATTATTAAATTGAGGACAAAAACAGCTCCAAAAGATGTTGTCACATTCCCAATTGCGATTCCTATGATCGGGTTATTCTTAAACTCTATTTTGATAGGAGTTCAGATCTATAAGTGGCTTTCTTATTGAAAAGAGAAATTGAACATGAAAAAGCAAAATAGGGAAACTGCAAGACAATACCAGACGAACACCATTAAACCATCTTTCAAGACAAGCTTCATCAGCAAACGTAACGCCCCATAACCAACGATAAAAGAAGTCAAAAAGCCTGCAATGTAAGCCCCGGTTTCAATTCCTTCGTTGATATTAGGATCTAAAGATCTATAAAGCTTCAAAACTTCCAATACGAAACCTCCCAAGATCGTAGGGATAGCGATCAAAAAAGAAAAATTCAGGGCTCTCTCCTTCGACCACCCGATCAAACGTGCTCCAGATATCGTCGAACCACTTCGTGAAACACCTGGAAAAATTGCGAACGCTTGGAATAAGCCGATTACAAGGGGATCTCTCCATCTGTGTGCATGAAGGAGCCTCTCCTTTTTCTCATGACCAAAGCGCAACCCCAAAAAGAGAAAGAGTGCTGTTATACCAAAAAAGAGAAATAGAAACTGTGGCTGATCAAAAATTCCCTTTATAGGCTTCATGATTATCAACAAAGGAAATAAGGGAAGAATCGCAATACATATCTGTAACAAGCGGCTGCGATCAATAAAAACTGCATGATACAATTGCTTATAGAAAACTGAAAGAATTGCAAGAAGTGTGCCTAGGTGACAAACCAAATCAAACAAGATGTACTTCTCAAGGCTTTCAAGTCCTAGAAAGATTTGCCCTAAGATCAGGTGACCTGATGAACTGACTGGTAAAAACTCGGTAAGTCCCTGGATGACACCCAAAATGATCGCTTGCAAGAGACTCAACAGTCCTCTACTCCTAAGCAGACAAAATGGGCGATAGAAGGGATTCGAACCCTCGACCTCTGGAACCACAATCCAGCGCTCTAACCAACTGAGCTACTACCGCCGTTTGAAGTGACTATTTTGACGAATAGGTAGGTTTTTCGTCAACTGATTTGTGTGAACTTCTGTGCGCTATTTCTAAAAAACACCCTTCTGTGGTACAATCATCCCTACATTAATAATCGAGGAACTGAATCATGAACGTACGCGTACGCATCGCCCCATCCCCAACCGGTGATCCACATGTAGGTACCGCCTATATGGCACTATTCAATATGCTGTTTGCACAGCACCACAAAGGTAAGTTCATCCTTCGTATAGAAGATACAGACCAAAAACGCAGCCGCCCGGAATATGAAGAAAATATTTACAAATCCCTAGGCTGGTGTAACATTCATTGGGACGAAGGCCCCGATATCGGCGGCCCCTACGGACCATACCGCCAATCTGAGCGTTCTGAAATCTATACCAAATATGCGCAAGAACTTCTGGATAAAGGCAAAGCTTATAAATGCTTCTGCACTGCAGAAGATCTCGCTGAGGTTCGGGAAGCCAATCGAGCGAGTGGACGCTCCGGCTACGACCGCCGTTGCCGCCACTTATCAGCAGAAGAGGTGCGTGAAAAGGAGGCAGCAGGAATCCCTTATACCATTCGACTAAAAATCCCATTAGATGGAGAGTGTGTCTATGAAGATGCTGTCAAAGGAAAGGTAACTTGCCCATGGGCTGATGTCGATGATCAGATCCTTATGAAATCTGATGGCTTCCCTACTTACCACCTCGCAAATGTCATTGATGACCACCTGATGGACATTACTCACGTAATCCGAGGTGACGAATGGATGAGCTCAACGCCAAAGCATGTGATTTTATACGAGCATTTCGGTTGGAACCCCCCAGTATTTATGCACATGCCCCTTTTGCTCGGAACCGACGGGAAGAAACTATCGAAACGAAAAAACCCCACTTCTATCTTCTACTACCGTGATTGTGGGTACCTTCCTGAAGCTTTTGTCAATTTCTTGACATTAATGGGCTACAGCATGAAAGGTGACCGAGAAATCTACCCTATTGAAGATATTGTCAATGAGTTTGATGAAAAGCGTATAGGGACTTCCGGAGCCGTGTTCGATACAACCAAGCTCGACTGGATCAATCAACAGTATATTATCAATAACATTCCTGAAGAGGACCTCTGGAGTAGGATTAAAGATTGGCAAATGAACGATGAGTTCATGGGTAAGCTTATTCCACTCGTTAGAAAACGCCTGAAGACCTTTGGCGACTTCATTGACCTTTGCGACTTTTTATTCATTAACAACCTAAAATATACACCTGAGCTCTTTACAACAAAAATTTCGTCACAAGTCAGCTGCTATATGTATCAAGCAATGCTTTGGATGCTAGAAGAGAGAGAGGATTGGAGTGGAGAAGCCTTAAATGAGGTCTCCCGACACGTAGCAGAAGTGTTCGGTGTCAACCATAAGAAGGTCGTCATGAAGCTTCTTTTTGCAAGCTTGATGGGAAAACAGCAGGGACCTCCATTATTTGATTCCGTAGATATTCTCGGAAAAGATCGTACCCGTGCACGCTTCTTGAACTCCATCGATTTCCTAGGGGGCATTTCTAAGAAAAAAATGTCAAAGTTTCAGAAATGCTGGGATTCTGGAGATTGTAAACCTCTCATTGACGAGTAATTATACCGATCGTGTTTCAAAATTTGGTATTTTGAATCACGATCGGTATAAAATAATGTACAAAGGGACAAAAACGACGTAAAGGACTAAAGGCCCAAATTGCCACCTAATGAGGTTAAATTAAAGATATATATTACTTTTTTCAATTTACAAACTAATCACAATCATATATAATTAAATTCTTAACATGTTTTTTACATAAAAAGAGTTTTCCTAATGACAAACATCAATAAACATATTAACAGTCTTGAAGCTACAAAAAGTACAGAATTCCTCGATTTTTTACACGATAATCTAGATAAAGTTGGAATAAAACTTACTTTTTGGGGAGGACGCAAAGTAACAGTCGATGGTTATGAAGGTTCCATAGACTGGAAAGTACTTCGTATTAAAGCATCTAGTTTTAATGAAAGAAAAATCGATCTTGATTCACAATCAAAAGGTTTAAGGGTTACTGGTACCTTAGATGGCTTGAAAGAATTATCTGATGAGCAAGTTAAACATGCATCATTTTTTACGCGTTTCTTTGTCTGGCTGAGAGAATTTTCTTTTAATTTAGGAAGTGCAGTTACGCTCGAATACTGGAACCCCTTTTTCGCGATAATAGAGTTTGATAAAAAGTGTACGAATGAACAAAAGGAACTTAAGCAACAATCTGATAAACTTCATCAAATTTATGATGATGCTTTAAATAATATTAAAACAAAAAGAGCGGGTAAATTTTAGATCACGTCTAGTACATCACAATGGGTGGTGAAGAACTTTCAAAAATATTTTGAATTTTTGTAGGTATCCTTCCTTTTCGGATCAAGATTGAATCTCTTTAATTTCCACTTCATTTTGTTTAGCAACCATTACAGCCTGATCAAGAGCTTGCTGATCATTCCAGTGATAATAAGCTGCAAGCCGATCTTTAACACAATCTGTTTGGGTGAGCAACTGTAATTCACCCAGTGGAGATTTCAATTTTTCATACTTAGTAACTGGATCGCTACCAATCGCTACAGGGGGATTGACAAAGTAAATATAATACGATGTCGTCGAGTGTGTATAATACCTTCCCTCCTTTACAAACCCTATTTTTTTCAATACCCTTTCGATAACTTTTGAATCTTCATAAGTAACAAAATCTAAATCACAGGACTGGTATCTATTATCTGAATAAATCGTGACACAGGCACCACCAACTAATATAGCTTTTAACCCCTCTTTGAAAAGTTCGTCACTTATAAAATATGCTAGTGATTTAAGATCATAATTCGAGAAATCATAGTCTTTCGTATTCATATTGGTTTATCAGTTTTTCGCGGTCGCCTTCGTGTTTTACTTAAATAAAATTTTTCTTTTTGATCCTCAGGCGTAAATTCATATACTTTTTTTGCAAGAGCTTTTATCTCCCCCAAAAAAGGATACCTTGGATTCCAGACAAAAACCCTTGTTCTCCCTTCTTTGTAGCTTGATAACAACCCACCAAATTCAAGTTTTTTTAGCGTTTTTTGGATAGGGTCCAAAGCTGTA
>JBCDHL010000080.1:0-7449 GCA_038750095.1 Chlamydiota bacterium | reverse complement strand
TCCAGCGGATTTCACTTCGGAAAGATACCCGTTAAACATGCAAATTATCTCGATAAAAATACAGGGTTACTTTTTAACGAAGTTGATACCGTCATTAAGCTTGAAGGACAGCAAATTCACGCAACGGATATTGAATGCTTTTGTTTAGGTATTTTTTTTGCAGGAGATATTAATATAGATATCAGTCCACCTATCAATGATGCATTTGATGTGGAAATTTTGGCACATACGATGAGTGGAAAAGTTTCGCAGGTGCAATCTCTTTTCTCACATTTTGATAAGCCATCTATGTTCACGAATTTTCCAATGGAAGGCGATATGATGTTTCGTGGTGAAGGTGGATACTTGTCCTTTGCTGTTCGACCTGAAGGGACGAGCGTTAATACACGAGTTGAAGCATCTCTTAGTGATGGCGTCATGTCTTTTGCCCCTCTAGACTTATCTCTGAGGGAACTGGAGGTGAATATAGATTTTGACCAACAAAAAAATACCTTTGTACTAGAAAACATCCAAGGGACTTTACTCGTAGGAAAACCTGGACAGGTCGACGAGTATCAACTCTCTGGTGAACAGATTGCTTTTTCGGATTTTTCGAATAATGTAGGTGTCTTCGATCTATGGGTGGGGGACAAAAAGCGCGATATCACTAGAATTACCGGAAGAACGAAAGGGGGGAGAATTGCGGATGGGACTCATCAATGGGTCTCTCTTGAATTGGATAAGGAGCTTACACATTTTGGTGATGTGTACCCATCGAACTTTGCAATGAAACTCAAAGATTGGAAAGACATTGAGGAGTTTGAACTGGAGCTAGATCTTCAGTTAGCTACCCTTTATGGGGACATTAAAAGAGCGAGTCGTTCTGGGTTGTTTTTCTTTCCTGAAGATCTATTTAAAAAGGCAGATCGATTAGAGAATGCAAAAGGCGAATTTTCTGTATCCCTTAATTATGAAGATGAAACTGATGAGTTTGTTTTCGACGTAAAAGGTGCTGATGTTGAAATGGGTGCATATCAGTATCATCATCTGATGCTGAATGGGAGAGTGAAAGATAGTATATGGTCCATTGATCAATTGAAAATCGATGATATTTCGGTAGCCGCCGAAATTGATCGTCAAGCTGATCGTTGGAAAATTAATTTCATGGGATTAAAAAGTGGAAAATCCATTGTCATGGGATTAGACGGCGAGTATCTAGACGGTGCTAATGTTTTACATGCTAAAGTAAACCTGTTGGAAATCAATCTTGAGAATTTGAAGGAGTGGAGTTTCCTGCAGGATTTCGTTGCTACCTATTCACCTTATGGTAATCTAAAAGGTTCTGGTGAGTTGAAAATTGAAAAGCATACTCATAACTATTCCTATGATGGCTTTCTCAGTATGAATGCCGAAAATATCCAATTAAAAGGAGTTTCTTTTCGAGACGCTCATGACTTTTCCGTTCACCTCATTTCAGAAAGAGGAGTAAACGTTCGAAATATCTCCACTAAAATTCTTCCCCCATTCGAAGGAGAGCTACCAATTGGGCTACAAATAGAAAAAATAGCATTGGGGTTTCACCATGATATGCAAAACTATGAAGGCATAAGATTACATATCCCACATCAAAGTTTGAACTGGTTTGCTGATGAACTTCATAGAATCTATCCCGATAACATTTCTGAAGAGACGCGAAGTATAATCTCCACTATTAAATCTAAGAATTATGTTGAAACGATGGTAAATGTTCGAATTGAGGGTAAAGATCACTTCAATCTAGAAATGACCATGGATGACGATACCTATGAGTTTGCTGGTGATCAACATGAGCTTAAAGACTTCTCATTAATAGTGAACTCGGAAGAATTGTCTTTCAAAACGCTCTATCACTTCAGACGAAAGCACTTTTGGTTAAATTTTATCCAATCTGATAAAGAAAAAGAATCCGGAGAAATTATTCTGACAGATGAGGATCCTAAAGAGAATGACTCATTAGTTATTAAGTGGGAAAAGCACCCCCTTTACGGATTCAACATACAGGAAGCAAAAGGTTCTCTAGGAGGAATCCAACTTGAATTAGAACGGGACTGGCAATATCCTCCTGACCTCTATTATTCCTATTTGGTTGGGAAGGCTCAATTTTCGATTCCAAAAGCCCTTCTTTTTTGTACTGATGATGTTATGGAAAATTGCGTCAAACAAAAGATTGGTGGAGATATCGTTTTCGACGGTAAGATGGCATTCAGTAAGGAATCAGAATTTCCGCACAAAATGATCGGTAGCATTTATTCTCATGATTTCGCTTTCAAGGGGTATCTTTTCAATCAATGGAATGCGGAGATCGACTATAAAACAGACTTTACGCGAATCACAGATATGATCATTCAAGATCAGTCTGGTAAAATATCGGTACCTGAAATTTCTCTAGATGCCAAACCTGAAGGGTTTTGGTGGATGAATGTTCCACATGCTTATTTTCACAAAATGCGGCCTTCCCTTCTTCAAGAGATTGGTAAGCCACAACAGAGTAGTTCTACAAAAACACTTGTTTTCAATAACATTGATATCTCTTCTTTGAGGGGTAAATTAGGGGATAGTTCCACTTGGCTTGGAACGGGATTCCTTAAATTTTCAAATCCTCCGAAAACGAACTTACAGCATACTATTTTGGCCTTACCTCATGAGATTATCATGCGACTTGGTCTTAACCCCACTGTGCTAACACCAGTGATTGGAACGGTCTTTTTTGATATTAGCGATGGTAAAGTTCATCTTACCAAATTTAAAGATATCTACAGTGAATCGAAAGGTTCGAAATTTTATCTAGCAGGTGGCCCTTCTTCTTCTTACATAGATTTTGATGGGAACCTTAATGTAAATATCCGAATGAAGCAGTATAACCTTTTATTTAAGCTTGCGGAGCTATTTATTGTCTCGGTAAGGGGGGACATCCAAAAGCCTGTATACTCACTTAAGCAAGAACGTGGCCGTAATAACAAGAAAGGTTGATTTGTAATCAAAAGAAAGGTATAAAACTGGCAGTATTCAAAATTTTTGTGAGTCTAATGAATCGGTCTTATTTTCGTAATCTATTATTGTTCTTTCTGATATGTTTTGTGGGCTTGAGAGTCTATTTTCGAGCAACAGATGGTTTTATGATTGCAAATATCTTCTATGATATGCCCCATAGAACAGAGTGGGAAGTACCTCCTCTATCAGAGATTGAAAGTTCTGAATTGCAAAGAATTTTTAACCAAAAGTATTCATATATTGGAAAAGGGGCTCAATCCTACGTTTTTGGAAGTGAAGACGGAAAGTATGTGATTAAGTTTTTTAAGTACAAGCACCTGAAGCCCTCTTGGCTTGTTCAAAACCTACCAGGAATCGGACCCATCAAAACTTATAAAGAAAAGGTAACAGCAAGAAAACAACAAAAGCTTGACTCCGTTTTCGGTGGGTATCACTTAGCGTATGAGGTACATAAGAAAGAATCGGGTTTGCTCTACATTCATCTGAATAGGGGGAGCGATTTGAATACAAAAGTAACCATTATTGACAAACTTGGTTTTGAAAGAGAGGTCGATCTAGACTCTGTCAATTTTATCGTGCAAGAACGGGTAGATACATCACGCAAAGCCATTTACACAGCTTTATTGGAGGGTAATATTCAACAGGCGAAAACTTATGTGAATAGTTTATTGAACCTTTATTTATCTGAGTACGCCAAGGGGATTTATGACTATGACCACGGAGTCTTGCACAACACTGGATTTGTTGGAGAACGGCCTGTACACTTAGATGTAGGCAAGCTTTATCGTGACGAAAATATTCACAAGCCTGAATATGCACAAAAAGATTTAGCTTTCGTCATAGCGAAAATCTCCAAGAGAATTTCGGAGAGGTTTCCAGCTTTGCACCAAGAGTTGGGAGACAGTATGCATGCTTTTGTTAATGAAATGTTTGAACAACCATCAGATCATCTGTTAGAAAGTTGTTATTACCGATAGATAAAATATTCGACTCCTTTCTCAGCCTTTTCTATCCACCTCTTTGTATCCACTGTGGAGAAGACGTTTTTCATCAAGGGCAATATCTCTGCTCTTTTTGCTCAGAACAGATGGAGTTAATCGACCCTTCCATGCTATGCCCGAGGTGTTTTTCAAAAAAATATCATACTCAGTCTGGCTACTGCCAGGATTGTAGTAAGAGGCCTTGCTTATTTACTCGTTGTGGCTCTGCATACGAGTACTTAGGGCCTCCAGGTACCGTTATTAAAAAAATGAAGTATCATGATATGCCATATCTGGCAAAAGGTGTTGCTGCGACAATGGTTGGTCAAATCTGTAGGTTGAATTGGCCGGTACCAGATCTCATCGTTCCCGTTCCGTTGACGTTATCTCGAAAAATGAAAAGGGGATATAACCAAAGTCATCTGATCGCAAAAGAAATGGCAAATATGTTCAGCTGCCCACTATCGAACGTATTAATCAGGAATAGAGGAGGTTACAGCCAAGCACTCCTTCGACGTGATCAGCGAAATAGAATGCCCTCCAATACTTTTAAAATAAAAAGAGATGCGGACCTCAATGAGAAGCGCATCTTACTCGTTGATGATGTGTATACTACGGGTAGTACATTGAGGCGCTGTGCGGAAGCTTTGTGTAATGGGTATCCGCGCGAAATTTATGCAATGACCTGTTGTAGAGCCTTTTGAGTTTGTGTAAGATACAGATATTAAGGGGGATGTGTTAATTGACGAACGTTTTGAAAAAATCTTGAAAAAGTCATATAGTGAGGAGATAAAGAAGGAGAAAACTTACATGGGGACCCAGCTTCTACTTTTAGTTGAAATTGCATCTACGATAGTTGATAAGGTGATTGTTTTCGACCAAGATGGAGCGGTATTATTTATCAATAAGCCCGTTGAAGAAGAGTTTGGTCTTTCATCTGAGAAAGTCCAAGGTCTTTCTGTTTATGATTTTCTTCTAAATCACACATGTCCCGATTTTATATCGGAGGAGTCTGTTGATGAGATAAAAGAATTTGTCTCTGAACAAGAAAAAGAAGGATCGTTCCGAAAAGTTATTAATAAAAATTGGTATGCAAAAGAAGTTGGTTTGAAAAAGATAACTGTCGATAACCGACCTCTTTATTGGATGGTATTGAAACAGGTACTCATTGCTGATGACGTGGGTTCACATTTGATAAATTCAACAACCTTACTCGATTGTGTAGCTAATGCCCTGTATATTTTCATCAACGAAAAGTCGAAATTAAGCTTAAATAATGCTGCGACCCAAATTTTGATTGATGTGATGAATGTGTTGAAATGTGATGGAGGCTGTATCATTGTGACATGTCCAGAAGCAAAAAACGCTGGAAATTATATACCCATTGCATTAAGCGACCAAGACTGGTCTGACTCTATCAAGATGTTTTCTGGTAAGAAAACAGTCAGGCACGATTTAATTCGGAAAATTAAACCTTTTATCGACTCAGCATTAAACAACCAAAACCCCGTTTTGCAATCAGGTATTTCTGTCGAAGAAGAGAGCTGTAGCTATTCTTTTCTCGGAATGCCACTGGTGCGTCATAAGCGATCTATTGGTATCTTCGTTCTCCTTTCACAGAAAAAGGATTTCGTACACGATAACATTTTCTCTTTAATGCCAGTGCTTGAAATTCTCATTGTACTCATTGTTGCTTGTCAGCAAGAGGAACGTTCGGAAGAATACAAACGTGAGTTAAAAGACCGAAATATCCTGCTGGAAAAGGCAAAAGAAGATGCGATGCAAGCTTCGATTGCGAAAAGTGCTTTTCTGGCAAACATGAGTCATGAAATACGGACCCCCTTGAATGCGATCACTGGGATGGGTGATCTTCTTCTTATGACAGAATTGAGTGAAAAGCAAGTGAAATATGCTTCGACAATCGTTCAATCTGCTGAAACCCTTCTATGCTTAATCAATGACGTTCTCGATATTTCGAAAATTGAAGCGGGTGAGCTTGTGTTGGAAAGTATCAACAGTAATTTGAATGAAGTGGTCAGGCATGCAGTCGACATTGTTTTGGGCATAGTCAATGAAAAACAACTAAAATTAAGAGTTTCTGTGGACGCTCAAATACCCCAGCTATTACAGTTCGATCCGATGAGAATAAAGCAGATTCTTATGAACCTTTTGAGTAATGCAGTCAAATTTACACATGAGGGGGGCGTCAGCTTGTCGATACAACTTGTAGACAAATCCAAGGAAAAAGCTAAAATAAAATTTGCAGTAAGCGATACGGGAATCGGAGTTTCTGAAGCGGTGAAAGAGAAAATTTTTCAAAAATTTAGCCAAGCAGATTCTTCCACCACAAGAAATTATGGGGGAACAGGCCTAGGATTATCCATCTGCAAGGAACTAATTGAAAAAATGGGTGGTGACATACAATTAGATAGTAAGGAAGGTGTCGGGTCGACCTTTTGGTTTGAATTGAGCTTTCCGTGCCCTTCTGAGGCATTGCTGAAGAATCATATTTCATAGGAGGTCATTGTGACGGAATCAGGTTCAGAGTTTCAAGCGAAGGTTTTAGTCGTCGATGACTATCAATTTAACCTCGACATGACAAAAGATTTACTGGAGATGATGAATTGTCAAGTTGACATTGCAAGTTCGGGTGATGAGGCAATACAGCATTATAAAGAAAATGCATATGATCTCATTTTTCTAGATATTCAAATGCCTAATAAAGATGGTTATGATACCTGCAAAGAAATGCGAACGTTTGAAAAAGAAACCGGAAAAGAACATTCATTGATTATAGCCCTTACAGCAAATGCAATGGCAGGGGATCGCGAGAAATGCTTGTCGGCAGGTATGGATGATTATATCGCAAAACCTTTGCGAGCGAACACTCTCGAAGCTACTTTGGACAAGTACTTGAAGCAGTGATTTAGGTAAACTGCAAAAAACCAAATTTTGAAAGACGATCGGTATAATAAGGTTGTTTACCGAATATTTACTTTTACCACTCAATAAATTATCTGGTATTATCCTGGGGTTTCGGGGTTCGCAAGCTCAACCCTACACCCCAGGTTTGTTTTCTGTCATGGTTTCGTCATTTATTACACCCTCTGAGAAGAGCCATTACAAAATTGTACAACACTCTCGATCATCCACCCTTTTTTCACCATTTTTTTGATGGTCGAGTTTAAATCCACTTTGGGACATGATATCCTCAGCTGTCTCATTATCCAAGTTAAATATATCAAATTTAGCATCTCGAAAACCCTCTTTGAGGGCAGAATTTACGATTTGAGCGATTTGTCCATGATGATGAGCCCCTCGATATGTCCTTATCAGTCTCTTAAGAAGAAGATGCATTGGTGTGTTGCCATCATCGTCTTGGATATTAATACTTTCGTTATCTACAAAACCATTTAAACAAGCCCAATAATCAGTTCGTACACCTCTTCCTCCTCCTTTC
>JBCDHL010000079.1:0-7452 GCA_038750095.1 Chlamydiota bacterium | reverse complement strand
GGTTTTTGCCAAATAATAATTCTGCTACCAACAGATAAAATTGGACAAGCCTTCTTCCAAAGAGACCTCAGGAGAAAAGCTCAATAATTTCCTACTATGATCAATATCAGCATATGTTTTCTCAACATCACCAAGTTGCATAGGAAGATAATCTTTGACAGCAGAAACACCTAACTCTTCTTCAATAATTTCGATAAACCGTTCAATCGATACGGGCTGGTGATTTCCTAAATTAAAAAGTTCGCAAGGAGCACCGAGATCGATTGCCGCCGCTGTGCCTTTGACAATGTCAGAAATATAAGTAAAGTCTCGCATCATCTTGCCATGATTGAAGACTTTAATCGGCTCTTGATTAAGAATTTTCTTTGTGAAGGAAAAGTAAGCCATATCCGGACGTCCCCACTCACCATAAACAGTGAAAAAACGTAACCCCGTCACACGAATCCCGTAAAGATGATGATAGGTTGTAGCCATCAACTCATTAGACTTTTTAGTCACACCATATAAGCTAGCCTGATGGTCACAAGGGTCGTCAATAGAGAAGGGTATTTTTCTATTCGTTCCATAAACCGAAGAGGAGGAAGCATATATCAATTTTATCTCAGGAGCATTGCGGCAAATTTCCAGCACATTTAAAAACCCATCAATATTAGACTTTATGTACGCTTGGGGATTTTCAAGAGAATAACGTACTCCTGCTTGTGCAGCGAGATTCACTATGTGGGTAGGTTCGAATTGATCGACAATTTCTGATAACTTTACTTCATCACATAAATCTCCCCGAAGGACGGAGACACCTTCCAAACGTCTGACACGTTCTTCCTTAAGTGTAGGATCGTAATAGTCATTGAAGTTATCATAACCTAAAACTTCATCGCCACGATCTCTAAGAAAACGTGCTAAGTGAAATCCGATAAATCCAGCGGCTCCTGTAATAAACACTCGTTTTGTCATACGCAAGGGATTGTACACAAAAGATCCCGAAAAATAAAGAAGAAGGACTAAATATGGAAAAAAACAAAGTAAATCAGCTAACATTGTACGCAATGCGTAAATGTCCACTCGAAACTGTCAATTAATTTAAGGGCTGAAAGCCCGATATGGGAGTAGCCTAGGTTGGAGTGAGGGAGCTTGCGACCGAACGGAGGCCTAGGATTGGATGATAAAATTTTCATGAGGACTGAAAGTCCGACATAATTTGGCCTAAATATGAATAAAAAACCTGTTATAGCAGCATTTGATTTTGACGGTACGATCACCTACCACGACTCCCTTCTTCCATTTCTCACCTATGCATATGGTTCCTTCAAAACATACAGTAAACTTCTCACAGAAGCTCCCTCTCTCATAGGGTTTGCACTTGGAATTACCCCCAGGCAAAAAGCGAAAGAAGCGATCATTTCCTCTTTCTTTAAAGGGAAGAATATCGAAGAAATCAGAAAACTTGGAAAGAAGTACGCCGCTGGAAAACTCAACGATATTATACGTCCTGAAGCAAAAAATCGTATCGAGTGGCATCAAAAGGAGGGCCATCATTGTGTTTTAGTAAGTGCCTCACTCGACATCTACCTTTCCCCATGGGCAGAATCCCTTGGTTTTAAAGATCTTATCTGCTCGACTCTTGAAGATACCAACGACAGTGTGATTACAGGGAGATTAAAAGGGGCAAACTGCTGGGGCCCCGAAAAAATCCGTCGTCTAGAAGAGGTTTGTGGACCTAGAGATGAATACACCCTTTATGCATATGGTGATAGCAGGGGAGACAAAGAATTACTGGAAAGTGCTGACTACTCTTTTTTTAAATCAATACCGAATTGACTTCAAAAATCGGTTTTTGACAAAGAGAAAGCTCCCGCGGTTGAACGATCGTAAGTTACCTAATATTAATCAATATGAAGTAACTTACGATCGTTCAGCCTCGGGGCTTTCTCAAAGTCAAAATTCCAATTCTTGGAGTTAATTCGGTATATACCGAATTCACTTCATACTCACCAAACTTTCATTCTACTAAAGTATTCTCTTTGCCAAAAACCAAATTTTTAAATACGATCAATATATGTTGAACATCGACCATCATGAGTACTATGAGCGAAGATATCGATACAAGAAAGGCACCGCCAAAATATGAGGAGCATGAACATGTTCTTGCAGGTTGGCGTTTTACAGCGTTGATCGTCACTGTTATTATAAGCGTTATCGGCTACTTTCTTTTCTCTCTATGGGGTGGATGGGATAAAGTGGTTGATGGTTTTACCCAAATAGGCTTTTACGGCGCGGGCATCTCAATCCTAATAGCGTGCATAAGTTACCTATTTAGGTTTGCGAGGTGGAACTATTTTTTGCATACGCTAGGTCACTATGTCCCATGGCTCAATAGCTTAAGAATCTATATTTCAGGATTTTCATTAACCACAACTCCAGGTAAAGCTGGAGAAGCTTTAAGAAGTATATTCCTCATTGATTATGGAATCGCTTACCGCCGAAGTTTTGGTGCTCTTCTGGCTGAGCGCCTTTCCGATTTCCTTGCCGTTGTTATGTTGGCCATGGGAGGATTACTGGTTCACCCCTCTGCAAGACCGATTGTTATCCTATCTGCCTTGTTTGTCGTTGCCATCCTGTACATTGTGCAGCAAGACCACTGGCTAAAAGCTATTGAAAATTGGACGAATAAGAAACTACAAAACCGATTTGCACACGTCGTCGAGTTTTTCATCGAAACAATTTTAGCATTCCGAGACTGTTTCAAAACCCATGTGTTACTATACGGAACACTACTCGGCTCAATAGCTTGGGGACTTGAAGGTATTATCTTATATCTCGTCCTTCATCTCCTTGGGGCTGAAATTTCTATCTATACAGCAATCTTCATTCACGCCTTTTCTCTTTTAGTTGGTGCCATCACATTACTTCCAGGCGGGCTAGGAGGTGCAGAAGTTACTATGTATGAGCTTCTGATTTTTAATGATGTTCCAACATCTGTCGCCGTTACGGCAACACTTGTTGTTCGACTTTGTACACTATGGTTTTCCGTTCTTTTGGGTCTGCTCTTTCTTCCCAAAAAACAAATTAAGCTAAGTTAGATACTTTGTCCCTCAATTGCCATTCCCTTGACAATCGAAAAAATAAAAAATATGATCCCTCTCGCTAAGATTCTGAATTAGTAGGAGGTCTTTGGAACATGACGATAAACTTTGGTCCTTCAGAAGAAGCAACAACTGGTTTGCGGCTAACTAACAGCACGGTTATTAGCAATGAAAATAAAATCTTGTCCGAAGCTGAGACTCTCCTCGATTTAAAAGAAGATTTTTCCTGGCATAACTACCCACCCACACCTCAAGGCTCTTTTTTCAGGGCCTGTGTCGAGGAAAAACTCATTGACAGCAAGGGTCAATGGATTTATCCAGTAGAAGTAAATTTACCTCAGATCAGTCAACGCTGTCGGAGAAGAATCGATCATCTTTTGTCGACACCAATCGTCCTCAAATCAAAATCACTAAATCGCTTACCTCATAAAAAACAACAATTTGTCATGAAGGCCTATGAGCAACTCGAAAAATATTGCAGGCACCAAAAAATCGACAATCCAATCACCTTTGACAAAAAGAAAAATCGTTTGATTTATGAAGTTAAAGTTTCCGTAATAGAAGTTCTCTGTACTATATTTGAGAAACATCCGACCCTAGTAAATTCCTCAGAAATACATGGTGGAGGCCTTCCTTATTTATTGGAAAAAGAATACTACATCAGAGCTCTTGAATCGCTTCCTCTCAAAAAAATGCCATCTCATAACCTCTTTGACACTCTACTAGAAAAGCCCTTTGATTATGATTTTCGAGTATTTGTCAATGACGGAACGTACGAGAATTTAGAAAATATCTTCGAATCCATTCTTGGACTACTTGCGGATAAACTGCTACATATGGAAGGCAATAATGAACAGTTAAAATTCATTGTTCAGGAGACAGCCTTTGAAAGCAGCTTACACATCACAACGGACGACAAACACTTCAAGCACTTTTCATTTAGTAATTCTGAGCAGCTAAAATTTGACTTCACCCTTGTAGACAAATTGGCAAACTTCCAACTATTTCATTGCCATGGGTTGGCACTGAACCTTGAAAGCCTTCTGTTTTCAAAAGATCAAACTCTCCCAACTCCCCACGGTACTGTAGCAAATGGCATGAAAGCGGTCATCGACAAACTAGCGCAAGTAATGACAGTTGAAAATTTCGAATATCCTTATCACCATGGGTGGCATCGTCTTATAAGTTCTATCTGTAAGGGTTCATGGTCACCCAATCCTTCTTTAGAACCCTCATTTCGTCATCATACCCTATTACTTCCTAATGAAAAGCTATATGAAGATTTACTGTATGTTTCATCGCAACATACAAATCCATCCGTTTTGTCAAAGATATGCAATCTGTTAACGGCCTGCAGCTTTCTAGACAGTCAACTTTCTGAAATTGAGGAGCAAAAGATTTGGAAAGATAATTTCCGCCACATTGGCCATATGGATGACTGGTTACAACAAGTGATTCTATCGATTCAGAACGAGAACCTATCCATTCAAGAAGTCATTTTTATCCTTCAAATAGGAGCCATTCTTCAATCTGTTTTCAATCACCATACATCTGTAAAATGTCGCTACTATGAGTCAAGTAAACAAGGATATATCTCGATACAGATTTCTTTGGAGCGATATATTCTGCTCCCAATTGACTTGAAAAGGGCTATTTCTTGCCTCAAAGACCTTGCTTCAAATCATAACCGAAACGCCATGACTCTTTTACAAGCAGTTCTTACTGCATTTCTTAGGAACGTAGATCAACCCAAAAAGATAAGGAGTGATATAGCGAAGACCTACTCAGAAGAGATTTCTGAGATCGCCGACATTTTTAACAAAGTTGATCACAAAATCATCTTTTTTATATCTATTTGGTTGAACCTAAATGGCTATGGATCGCGTCAAGAAATCAGTATTCTATCCGCTCAGTTCATTTCAATGACTTCAACGCCTTTTCCCTTAAAACAAAAACTCATGCTAATCCAAGAATATACCAGTTTTCTGAGAAGAAAAATGCTACTTAAAGATAAGTTCTGTCTGTGGAATTTAAAACAGGCGGTTAGTCAAAATCAATCTCTGGAAGAAGTTTCAATCAGTTTAGTACTCGATCTAATTCGAGGGAGCAACCGGCATAACTTTAATATGAACCAAGAAATCTGGAACGAGCTCAAAAAAAAACTAAATGAATCTGATGTCACATCAATAAATTGGAGCTGGTATGAGCGGGCCAATGATCTGGAATATGTGCAATCGGTGGATATTTTGATAAACATCATCGAAAATCACAACAAATTAACTCAAAAGCTAATGTCATGCTGGTCTGATCAGATAACTACTTATTTGGACCTTGCACCATTCAACAAATTGATTCGTCTAACAGAACTCCTCGTCAACAAATTTTCACGTAAAAAACACCAATCTTACTTTAACCAAAAAGCTCTCATTGACTTTTTTGGAAAATTACACCGGGAAGGGTATCATCAAAAGTACGTCAATCTATTTATACAAGTTCTTGAAAAAAAAATATTATTCTTAGATGACGACGATGTTTTAAAGTTATTTATTTTATCATTGAAAGCCATCGCCCAGTCAGATTCAACTCATTTCGGAAGTATCATTGACATTTGGTTGAAAATTGAAAAGCACAAACTAACAAGCAAATTAAAGCCCCAGAGTATATTCCAAGAACTAATCGCCACTCTTATTGAGCGATCGTATGAGGAACATTTCGACAAATTTGCAGATGACCTTCTTTCACATTACGCCACAAGTGGACATCCATTATTTATCGAGATTCTTGAAAACCGTATTGATCAAAGAAATACTCATCAAGAAATATTTGATTTGAGTAACGAGGTGGAAAAATACTCTACTCATCTCACAACACTTCAAATCATAAGTTACAAAATCAATGCATTAATGCGTAATATCGAAAAAGATAATACACGCAACGCAACACTTTTATGCATAGACCTCCTAAATGAGGAACCTCTAGAAGGGATCGAAGCAAACAACTTTATCATATCCTTGGAAAAGGTCTTAAATAACCTGATCAAAGAACAAGACCAAGAAATGGAGGAGATAGCAGATCAATTATTCAAACATGAAAAATTAAAAATCTATATTCCCCAATACTCTATCAACGAGATGATGCTTCTCTATATAACAAACACAACGCATCGATCAACAACCCTACCTTTCTATGAGCAACTCATTCACGACATAGTCCTTCTTAACGAAAGGCAAAAGGAAATATTAACAGAATATTTTGTTTCTTATTTAGCATCATTTCATCATGAAATTCGCTCTGAACAAGAACAAAAAGTGAAATTGAAGTCCATTCTTGAGAAAAAAATATTATCCATTCTAACAGTTCTTAGTAGTAACGAACAAATGACTCAAGTACTCTCGTTCTATGACGTTCTCTCTAAATTAGCCCTAGAAGCTACTATTCGATCAACTGAATATGACCTGATCTTTTCCGCTTTTATAAATATAAAAGATAGGTCAAGTTGTTCTGAGCTAATTATTTCATGTATCGAGCATTTTAAAGCTCAACTACTCTCCTCTTCTTTTTACTCAACAAAACAGATTTCAAAAGTCATTGAAAACTCTTTCGCTGTTCTCCTCAACAAAGGAAATCTACAGGATCTCGCTTCGTTTTATCAGAAATGTCTTCATTTACTTAAGAAATCTGACTTTCTTACCGAAAAGGATGTCTTGATTCAAATCCTATTTTCAATGCAAATTTCGATCATACAATCTGGCGATAAAAAGTATGGTATGGACCTCCTGAACTTACTCATTAGTTGTCCGCAAATTCAAAATGATTCAGTACTTACACAAATTCAAAAAACAAAACAATATCTAGATACGATCTCTGACTTTGATCATCTTATTTCGGTGCTATCTAAAGCCTATTTTAAGGGCAATACTCCTCTTTTTGAACACATAGAAATTACAAAAGAAGTGGGAAATCAGATAAAGGCTTTCTCTATTCCTCAGATGCTCTCCTTTACCAAACTCATTCTTAGAGAGAATGTTGAATTGTGGAATCTGTTTTTTGATCACATGCCCAAAGACTTTCCGAAACCTACCCTCAACTTGTTTCTTACTGAATTCTACAAAAATATGGTAAACGGCAGGATTAAAGACCCTAAAATAGGTACAATAAGATTGCTTCAACACATCTTGTTAGTCATTAAAGAAACTCCTCTTCCTTTTTTCGCAACTTTTCTATCCAAACCTAATTACATTACAAACCTTTTATTAACATGTTCCGAAGAACTTATCGGTCCAATTCGAAGGGATCTATTCGATAACATATAAATGTATCTTAGAAAAAATAATCAAAATGAAGACAAACTTAAAAAACTATTAAAAAT
>JBCDHL010000078.1:0-7454 GCA_038750095.1 Chlamydiota bacterium | reverse complement strand
TTTCAACTTCTCGTTTAATGACCACGAAATTGACTCTATCCGACCATTCTTAGAACGCTCCCCTGTTAAACTACCTAAAATCGAAAGAATTTATGCTCAGCCAAATCCCATTGGAAATAACGATTCATTTTTCTCAGAACAAAAAAAAGATTCAATAAACCTAAATTATTATTGTACAAGTAACGATCATGACCGTAAACTTATCCCTCAGGAAAAGAAAGTGGATGTAGAAAGCCTTCCAAAAGTATTAACTTTAGGTTTTATACCCAATTAAGTTCAATCTCGGGTCTTATACTTAATGAAATTGGAAATTATGCTTGATAGTCAGAATTTTTTTCTTCTGACGAAGTGTGGACATCGCAGGTAACTTAGACAAGTTACCAAGATCGAACACAAAGTCAGAGGCAAAAAGAATGACTATCAAGCGTAATTTCCAATTTCATTCAGTATAGTATTGATATCTTTGGGTGTCCCTGAATTGGAGGGAGTATAAACTACACTTCACAGGTTTCGGGTTCGATTAAGTATGATTTGACATCAATCTCGTAACACATTCTGCATCGAGGTTCATAACACTCTTGCCCTCCAACAAGAATTGTTTCATCGTGATACCTAGCAGGTTCGTTATCGATGAGCCTCTGAGTGAAGTTTGCTTCTTCGCCACAAGACAAGCATACTGCTCTTAACTTTTTCACTTCATCAGCTAAAGCCATTAGCCGAGGAACGATACCGAATGGCTCACCTCTAAAATCAAGATCTAGTCCAGCCACAATAACACGTATTCCATCATCAACAAGACGTTGAATAATCGTTACTGTTTCCATCGGAAAAAATTGTATTTCATCGATCCCGAGGACATCAATGCTTTGGTCATTTATCAAACCTTTTAAAGCCTGCAGTCCCTCTACGCAACTGGAAATGGGATAAGCTTCTCGTTGGCCACCGTCATGGCTAACGATGCAGGAATAGGACTTCCTATTGTCAATTTTATGCTTGATAGTGATGACATTTTTCTTGGCGTACTCCGCGCGTCTAAGTCGATACATTAACTCTTCTGTTTTTCCTGAAAACATGGAACCGCACACAACTTCTAGCTTTCCTGGAATCTGTTTTGTCATTTGAATCACCTTGAGTCGTTTATACCCAAATCTTAAGCTTATTCGGGTATAATGAGCAAACATTCTGGCTCATACTACCATGCATCTATGGTTGGGTCAATGGAATTTCCACAAGGTGACTGACACGTAGGAATACAACATTCCCATCCACCGCCTAAAGCTTTGTATGTACTAATGAGTCCCTGAGAAATATCTCCTCTTGCAATGGTGAGCCTCTCGTCAGCCTGTAGTAGGACCTGTTCGGAATTAAGAACCCTGGTATAATCAGCAATCCCCTCAACATACTGGGTATTAGATAGATCGGCTGAACGCTGAGCAGCTGTAGCACTCTCTTCCAAAAACTCGACTCTCTCATGTGATTCAGCAAATTCAACTAAAGCATTCTCGACTTCTTGATAAGCAACCAAGACTGCGTTCTGATAATTAGTGATCAGCTCATGGAAAACAGCATACTGAGCCCGTATATTGTTAGTTATCCGTCCGTAGTTCCAAATCGACCAGGCAAATCCTGGTCCAAAGAAATAATTGAAACTATCACTACTCCAGAACTTTCCCCCACCTCCTGTTGCTGTAGATCGTGTTGAACCAGAGGACTCAAGACCTACGAAACCGCTGATTGAAATGTGTGGATAAAGATCTGCCATTGCCACCCCTATTCTCGCACACTGTGCGGCAGTTTCATGGTAGACTCTTCGGATATCGGGTCGACGACAAATCACCTCACCAGGAATCCCTGCACATATAGATTTTGGAGCTGAAGGGATAACTCCCGGTTCTTCTAGAATTGAGTCAATGCAATTGGGGGTAATTCCCAGCAACACAGCTAGAGCGTTTTTTGTCTTTCTTTGTTGTATGACTAATTCCGGTAACCTCGCCTGTGTATCAGTTAAAAATGCCTTAGCCTGTTGATAATCGAGCTCTGTGACCATTCCTGCACGAAACCTAGCATCTACAATTTGAAGGCTGCGTTCTTGAATCTTGATATTTTTTTCGACAATATCAATTCGTTCATCAAATGTTCTCAATCGCACATAAGTGGAGGCAACCTCAGCGAGAAGTAGGGTCAAAACATCTTGATAATTGGCAATAGAGGCACAGTATTCTTCACTTGCGGCATCGATTGCCCTACGAAACTTACCCCAAAAATCCAACTCCCAAATGGCGATACCACCCAAATTGTAGTCTTTATATTTTAGGTCCACACCAGCGGTATTCGGAGCATTTGCACTCAATCGCACCCTTTCAGCAGAGCCAACAGCATCTTGAGTTTGAGGAAACCACTCGCCTATCGCTATTCCCAAGACAGCACGCGCCTCAAGGATTCTTATCCCCGCACCTTTCAAGGTGAGATTTTGATCAACAGCATATTTTATCAAATCATCCATAATCGGATCCTGAAAAACCTTCCACCATTCGCAATAGGATTCGGAGCAATCTTTAACATGGTCTCCCTCCTGATCCAACCAGCTACTATAAGTTTGTGTGTAGGGTCTTTTGAAGTTTGGACCTACTTTCATACAACCGGGAAGAAAAAACAGTGTAATCACAAATAGAAAGAGAATCTGTTTACTCATGATTTCTCCTCCTCAATTTCCGGTACTTCGATACGATAAAAGATGGAATAGAGAACAGGTACTAAGACAAGGGTTAGTAATGAGCCAAAGGCAAGCCCCCCCATAATCGTTACGGCCATCGCAACCCAGAACACATCGGGAAGTAAGGGGATGACTCCTAAAACCGTCGTTCCTGCTGCTAATAGTACTGGTCGTACCCTTGTGACTGAAGCCTCGACAATAGCATGATACCGATCCATTCCCTCCGCCAAGTTATCGTTACAAGCATCTAAGAGAACAACAATATTTTTGTTCATCATCCCCGCTAAACTCATGGCTCCTAGTAGAGCCAGGAATCCAAAAGGAATATTAAATATCAGTAATGAATAGGTAACACCAATGAATGCAAATGGAATCGTGCAGAGAATCACATAGATCGGTCTAAATGCGTTAAATACTGTAACAAGCATGAAAAGTACAATGACGACGGCAGGAACGACACCTGGAATCAATGATTGTTTTGCAGTCACTGTGCTGTCATACTCTCCATCCCAAAACTTGGTATACCCTGGAGGTAATTTAATCGCATCGATTTGATCAATCAAACTATTCTTCAATTCAGGGAAAGTTACACCATCGATAGGTCCTCCCTGGATTGAAACAGCTCTCCTCCTGTTAAACCGAACAATCATCGGATCTTCCCACTCAGGATCTACTTTATTGACAACTTGAAGTAATGGAAGGCTATTTACAGATTGCTCTGGTCTAACTTGAAGAGTATCTAGATTAGAAGCAAGCCCTTTTCGCTCCGACTCTACATTCCGGTAGATGATCGGATACAAATGGTCTTTTTCACGATACAATCCCGCGGTTACTCCATCATATCCTCTACGCGTTGCATCAGCAACATCGCCCCGACTTACTGATGACCATCGAGCTCTTTTTTGATCATATTCAGGGACAATTTTTAAGGTGCGGTTCATCATGTCAATACGCCAATCTTGTCCAATTGGTGATGACTTACCGATCGCAACCATTTCATTCCCAATTTCTCTGAGCTTATTAACGCTCGCATCTCTAGGTCCACTGATTCTTAATTCGAATTTCCAGGTATTAGATGGACCCACACCATATTTTCTTGTACGAACCATTGCGAAAGGAACGTTTTTTGTAACCCACTCATCGTAGCGATCAATAAATGGGTCAATACTTTCAAAAGTATCAAAATTGACGATCATTTGTGCGTAGTTTTGGTGACTCTTTTCAGGGTCGACGGGAAGGTAAAACCTTGGAGGACCAGCTCCTATGAAAGTACTCACACTTTCTACTGTGTCATCGCTTAGTAATTTTTTTTCTACAGGTTCAAGGCTTTTTGCCAAGCTCTGGATCCGTGTTCCTTCGGGAGCCCAAAAGTCAATCATCAATTGAGGACGCGATGAATCTGGGAAAAACATCTGACTCACAAACCCAAACGCAAAAAGCGAAGACATGAGCAGAGCACCCACACTAAGAAGTGTGAGAAAGCGAAACTTTATCAAAACCCTTAGAATTTTTCGGAAATATTTGAAAAAAGGCTTATTGTACTCATCGCCAGCTTGTCCTCTTTTTCCGCTTGCAGCCTCTTCGGGCAGCATGTCCATGCACTGAAGTGGAGTGATCAGTATCGCCACCAACCAACTAATGATCAAAGCTGCAGCAACTACGATAAAGAGAGTACGACAATATTCACCGGCATCTTCTGTAGATGCATAAATTGGGTAAAAAGCCATTACGGCGATAACCGTTGCAGATAATAGTGGATAAGCCGGACCACTTGTAGCGAGAATAGCAGCTTTTTTTCGGTCCATGCCCTCTCTAAACCGAACGGCTATCCCATCTGAAACAACGATAGAATTATCGACCATCATTCCTAATGCAATGATGAGCGCGCCTAGTGACATTCTTTGTAAGGGGATATCCATGACGGCCATAACGATAAAGGTGCCTAAAATAGTCAATACCAAATCGATTCCTACGATGAGCCCCATTTTAAGGCCACTCGGTATGATAAGAACGATGAGGACAATGACTATGGCTTGGATGAGACTGATAATAAATCCATTCACAGCCTCTTCCACTAAATCTGACTGCCAAGCTATTTTGTGAACCTCTATTCCAACAGGTATTTTTTCTAAAATATTTTCTAGAGTGTCATATAACCTGTTTCCCACGTTTACGATATTTTCATCTTCAAGCCCTGCGATCTGTATCCCGATAGATGGTTTTCCATTGTAGCGCATCATCGTTGAGGGGGGTTCTTTGTAACCGCGATAAACTTCACCAATATCTTTTACACGAATTACTTGATTACCAGCATCATCAAGTGTACTAATCAAGGCGTCAGCCTTTCCAGGAGCAGACTCAGCAGTATTGACTAGATTGTCGATGATGTCAGTTGAATGTGGTCTGAGAATTAATTCTCCAATTTCCTCAGGAGTTGTGAACTCTCCTGAAGGAGAAATGCGAAAGCGTTCATTTTCAACCTCTAGAGCGCCGCCATCAACAACCATATTCTGGTTTTTCAGTGTTGAAATCACAGTCTCACTTGTCAAGTTTAGTTGAGATAGCTGCTGCTCTGTTACGTCAACATATATAACACGATCTTGTACACCCCAAAGTTCTACTCTTGAAACACCTTTGACAAGAGACATTTCTTTTTTGATCAGCTCAGCGTAATCTTCGAGCTCCCGATAGGAGTACCCCTCACCTGTCAAACCCAAAAGAAATCCATAGACAAATCCAAAATCATCGAGCACCATCGGTTCCTTTGCACCCGGTGGCAACTGCGGCACAACATCTCCAACTTTGTTTCGCAACTCGTCCCAAATTTGAGGTAATCGGTCAGACCAGTATTGCGCCTTAATATCTACCTTAATATATGACTCACCAGGCCTTGACACTGAGTAGAGTCTTTTAAGCTGCGGCATTTCCTGTATAGCCTTTTCGATACGATCGGTAACCTCTTGTTCGACTTCTTCAGGGCTTGCACCTGGGTATTTGGTGAGTACTACTGCGGTTTTAATCGAAAAAACCGGATCTTCTAATTGACCGAGAGAAAAGTAGCTCGCTATTCCGCCTATAAATAACAACGCACACAAGAAATAAGTTACAGCCTTATGTTCGACAGCATATGTGATGAGGGCTTTCATAGCAGCTTATACCGATTTTGAGGATTGAATAACCAAGCCTACTTCTTCATCGTCTTCAGCTTGTTTGGGTACTGGCTCTTCGTCGGTATTTTTGTGATGGATCTCTATCTGCTCCCCCATGCTGTTCAACTCGACAGGAAGAAGCTCGACAGTCTCCCCTTCACTCAGAAATGAAACCCCTGAAGTCACAACCCACTCACCTGATGTCAACCCTGACTCAACAATAAGTCCCATACTAGTCAGAGAACCAATAACGACCTCTCTACGTTCAAGTTGTTTCGTTTGAGGGTTGTAAATCCAGACAAACGTCTGTTCCTGCTTCTTGTCCGAAAAAGTTGCGGATGGTGGCACGATGAAATGAGCTTCTTCTTTACCGGGAAGGCTTCCTGGAGCAACAGATGCGTCACCAGCCATACCCGCTAAGATCGTCACATCTTCCGGCTGTTTCATCACCAACGTTACAGGGTAAGTTCTCGTGACTCTCGAAGCTTCCGTACCGATTTCTTTGACTGTTGCATTAAACTCGCGTCCTGGAAAGGCGTCAAAACGAACAACAAAATCCTTTACTTGAGGAACAAACTTAATTAATGCCTCAGGAATATCAATCATCATTTCGACTTCCGTCAAGTCGAGAATACGCATGATCGGTTGTTCAGCTCTAACATATTCGAAATTTTCCACGTAGGTAGCCACAACAATACCATCAAAAGGGGAACGTAAATATGTGTCATCAAGGGCATCTCGATCACTTTTTACTTGAGCATTAATTGCTTTCAAGCCTCCAGCTAGCTGATTTCTTTCCTCTCGCTTTTGATCCAGGTAGCTGACACTGATAGCACCAGGATCTTCATTCCAAACAGTTTCCGCTCGTTCATAGTCACTTTTAGCAAATCTTAAACGGGCCTCTGTTTTTTCTTTGTCACCCTGTGAGGATTTTAGTGCAGCCAAGAAGTCTCTGGGGTCGATACGTGCTACGACTTCCTCTTTTTTTACTCTATCACCTACAATGACAGGCCGTTTGATTAGCGGACCACTAACGCGGAAGGACAAGTTCACACGGTTCAATGCACGAGTTCTACCTGGAAAAACACGTTGCCCAATGACAAGTGTTTCTTCAACTTGTAGCGCACGGACCGGCCGAATTACCGTTCGTCTTGTTTGCTCTCTACACGATGTTTGAAGGATTAAAAAAGAAAGAAGTAATATTGATAAACGCGCAGGTATTTTTATTTTAACCATGATGTGAGTTTGCCCAGTTTTCTGTTAAAACTTTTTTTCACACATGTTACTGATATCTGTCAATTATTTATTTAATTAAGAAATTCGGTTCTGGACAAAAATCACCCCAAGAAAGATGATAACTGCTTTCAATGGTGTCAATTTAAGGGCTGATAGCCCGATATGGGAATAGCCTAGGTTAAAGTGAGGGAGCTTGCGAACGAGCGGAGGCTTAGGTTTAGATGATAAAATCCCATTGAGGACTGAAATTCCGGCACAGTTTGCCCTATAAATTGACAGCATTGTGAGTTCACTTTAAAGGAGTCGCAATATGGACATACAACAATTTTCTTGGATACTGGTTATTCTTTCGTTAG